>CACYBC010000025.1 GCA_902772615.1 uncultured Ruminococcus sp. | reverse complement strand
GTATTTCTCCAGAACGATCTCGTCCTCGGTCAGGGTGCCTGTCTTGTCGGTGCAGAGGATATCCATCTGCCCGAATGTCTGGATGGCGCTGAGCCGCTTTACGATGGTCTTCTGCTTGGACATCTCAACGGCGCCTTTTGCCATGGTGGTAGTCACGATGACCGGAAGCATCTCCGGAGTGATGCCGACTGCGATGGTGATGGCGAAGATGATGGAGTCCCACAGATTGTCCTTGGTGAACAGATTTATCACCAGGATTATCGGGAGCATGACCAGCATGAAGCGTATGAGCAGTCTGCTGATCTCGTCGATGCCCTTTTCGAAGGAGTTCTTCTCATTGACCGCGACCAGGGACTTCGCCATGTTTCCGAAGTATGTGTCGTCTCCGGTGCTCAGGACCAGGGCCATAGCGGATCCGGATACTATGTTGGTGCCGCGGAATCCTATGTTGGGCAGCTCCGTGATGGGTTCGATGCCTTTGGCCGTGGTGAACTTCTCCACGGGGTTGGATTCTCCGGTGAGGGAGGCCTGGTCCACGAATGTGTCCTTTGTCTCAAAGAATCTCACATCGGCGGGCACCATGTCTCCGGATGACAGTTTGAGAAGATCGCCGGGTACCAACTCCTCGACCTCTACGGTCTGCTGGACGCCGTCCCTTATGACTTCTATCTTGTTGGTGATCAGGTTTCTCAGCTTCTTCGCCGCGGAGTCGGAGCGCGCCGACTGTACGAAGGATATGATCGCCGAGATGATCACGGTGCTCATGATCAGTATGAATGTAGCGTAATCCTTTTTGACCGGAAGAACGACGTCGGTCACGAAGGATATCACCGCCACTACCAGAAGCACGATGTTGAATGGGTTAATGATCGCATCCCTGAGTTGTTTCCACAGTGTGTTCTCGTCGCCCAGATCGATGCGGTTCTCGCCGTATTCGTCCAGAAGATCCTCGATGTTGACGATGCTCAGTCCCTCATCGGAAGAATTGTACTTCTGATATAGCTCCTCAACGGGAAGCAGGCTGCCTACCCTGAGGTTCGCCTCGACAAGCTTCTGCTTTTCAGCGATTATGTCGAATTTCTTTTTCTGTTTCTTCTTGTCTCTGCTGCTGTTGCTGTTAGTTGATGCCAATTCTTTACACCTCCTGCTTTTTCTGGTTCCGCGTCTGACAGCGGATCAGGGGAGGGGCAAAATAAAAAACCTGAAAGGCGCGTGGGCTCTTCAGGCATCGTTCTCGGCAGTATAACAGGTGTACAGGTCAGATCCCGGTCTGGTGAAAAACCGGAACTGCTGCACTCGTGTATATCAGCTTCGAACTACTTCGCCCAACGCCTTGATCGTTGTTTTCCAAGTTTTTCACCTCCTGAATTTATTGCAAAAGGATTATAGCACAGTAAATCGCTGAATTGAATATTATTGCGCAAGAAAACAGGCAAAAAACCAGACTCGCAGAGTATAATAAAAAGCGGCGCTCCGAAGCGCCGCCGATACCGATGAATTCAGTTGTGAGGAAACAGTTTTGTACAGGATATTTGTCATAAATCCCGGATCCACATCCACCAAGGTAGCGCTCTTTGAGGATGCTGCGAATGTCTGGGAGAAAAAGATCTTCCACGATTCCGGTGAGCTGGCAGGGTTCGGATCCGTGAACGACCAGCTGGACTACAGATACGACATCATCTGCAGGACGCTGGAAGAGGACGGTATAGATCTTGAGGGAGTAGACGCTATCGCATGCCGAGGAGGCAGCTCCTGCACCGTAAGAAGCGGCGTATACAGGGTAGATGAGAAACTGATAGAGGATACCAGAAATGCAGCAGGAGGGGCGGAACACGCCTCCATGCTGGGTGTCCAGCTGGGTGAGATGTTCCGCAGGCGGTTTGGCGGACAGCTATTCACCCGTGACCCCATCGTCGTGGATGAGTACAGCGACCTGGCCAGGATGACCGGCATAAAGGGGCTGTACCGCTCACTCTCATCCCATGCACTGAACCAGAAGGCGGTCGCGAGGAGATATGCTTCCGAAACGGGACGGAGATACGAAGACGTGGATCTCATAGTCGCCCACATAGACGGAGGGATCACCATCGCTGCCCACAGGCACGGAAGGATGACCGATTGCAACAGTGGAGCCGGAGGCGACGGACCGTATACACCGAGCCGCATAGGCAGTACCGGTGTGGCAGACCTGGTGAGATCCGGATTGCTGGATGATCCGGAAAAGCTCTGGCACATGTGCAACACCGGAGGAGGTCTCACGGACCTGCTGGGCACCAACGATGCGGACCAGGTGCTGAGAAGGATAGAAGAAGGGGATGCCGAGGCCGGGCGGGCATGGAACGGTATGCTTTACCAGATCTGCAAGCAGATAGGAGCTATGGCCGCTGTGCTGGAAGGCAAAGCGGAAGCTATACTGCTGACCGGCGGATTGGTGAGATACGACAGTGTAGTCTCGCAGATACGCCGCAGGTGCGGATGGATCGCACCGATACATGTATATCCGGGTGAAGCTGAGATGGAGGCGTTGGCCGACGGCGCTCTGGGAGCGCTCAGAGGAGACATCGAGGCAATGGATTATACGGGAATACCGGTGTTCAGCGGCTTTGACGACTGAACAGGATCATTCCAGGCCGTATTCCCTTATCTTCCGGTAAAGGGTGGCCTTGCTGATCCCCAGAGCCTGGGCGGCGGCGAGTTTCCCGTTGGGTCCGGTATATTTCAGAAGAGCTTCTTTAATGAGGCTCTTTTCATTTTGCCTCAGATTCAGATCGGTGCTGCCGTCAGTGAGGTCGGGGACTGCGTCCACATCCTCATCCGTTATGACACCGGTAGTGCTGCTGTTGATCAGAAAGCCCATAGTGTGCTCCAACTGCATCAGGTTTCCGGGCCAGGTATACGACATCAGCTTCGCTTTGGCGCTGTCGGTGATCCTTATGCGGCGGTTATCCAGGACCTTGTACTTTTCTATGCAGTCATCTATATAGAATTCCATGTCGGCGTGTCTTTCCCTGATGGGAGGTACGCGGAGAAAAGCGGGATAGAAGAGCATGTAGAAGCGGTTGATCATGATGTTCATCCGGACCAGTTCCTCGGCAGAGTCGGTGGACGTAGCTATGATCCTGATATCGTTGGCGCTGAGGACAGGCGCGGTCTCAACCAGTTTGCGCTGCAGCCATGGCGACAGTTTGGATACCTCCTTGAGGCAGATCGTGATATGGTGTCTTGAGATCATGCCTTCTTCCTCGTCGAAGACATTGTTTGCGAAGGTGAGGTCAAAGAAGGAGTTGCAGTCAAGTATTATCAGTTCTTCCGACGAGCGGTCGCTGGAGTTGTGTATGGCTCTTGCCCATGTCTCCTTGCCGAGTCCCCGCTCACCTTCCAGAAATATGAACCGGCTGGTGTTGTACATGTTTACCGCAGTTCGCTTGAAGGCTTCAAATCCTTCGCTGGTGCCCTGCAGATAATCGATCGAGACCTGACTGATGCTGTCCTGGAAGACCGGTTTGGAGGGGATCACGTTCCTGTCGGCCCGGATCAGTTCCAGGCGGTCGCAGAAGGGAAGATCTGCAGGCAGGAGCCTGTACTCAGCGGTGAGATCTGCGGTGCCTTCTGCCGTTTTCAGGGTGATGTCCCTGCTGTTTCGGGAGAGAAGGACTGAGATCTGGGAACCGGTCCCGATGTCTATCTTCCCTCCGGAGGCAGCGCGGACATATGGAGCTGCGGACTCGCTGAGATCCGATATCCTGCGGTTCCGCATAAGGATTAGAGGTGCATCGCTGTGCCTGACGAGACCGGTCACGGCGTCTCTGTAAGAAGACGCGTTGATCCCGTCGATAATGCCTCTGGCCAGCGCCGAAACGATCTGTGCCAGCTGGGTCACCAGGTCCCGGTAGTATTTTTCGTTAGACCTTATCTTCTCCAGAGTCTCCGTGTCGCTGCAATGGGCGCAGACGATACCTACGCACCTGTTATCCAGAAAAAGAGGATACGCTGCTTCCGCCAGATAACCGCAGCTGTCTCTGAAATCACATCTTGAACAGAGCGAACTGACTCTGTCCGGCATCATGATGGGCTGTCTCGTGCGCTTGGCATGTTCCGCGAGAGAGAAGTTGTTCTGTGCCGGTTCTCCCGGAACATAGTTCGATATCCCGGTTCCTGCGATCCTATACATATTCTCGTCCAGGACATCAAAGGAGAGACCGGAGAGCAGGGAATAGGCGTCCAGTTCATTCTGGATCAGATCGGCTGCGTCGCTGAGTACGGAACGCTTTAACATGGTATCACCTCAAAACTCATATTGAGACAATTGTATCAAAATGAGAACAATAAATCCATTTTTAGCAAACAATCATTTCACCGGTCAGTTTTTACTGCTTGTGGTGACTGAACGCAGAGCGTGAGGATTATACTTATACTGCTTAATTTCGGACCATAAGAAATCAGACTGACGAAAGGATACATCTAATGATCTGTAAAGAGATTCCGCAGGTACTTTACTGCCACATAGGCGGTTCCGGAACGTGGGGATGCGAGTTTCCGGAGGACATCCATTTTGAAGGACTGACCGTACTGCAGACCGGAATGGAATTCGAGACGCCTTACGGTACTACCGTTCCCATGAAACTGTACGAGCTGGACGCTTCAGTTACAGCGGACGGAAAACCGAGAAGAGTTCTGTTCTGTCCCTTCCACGGGTGGGCTAATGAGTCACCGTTTTATGATACTCCGAGCGAGAGGGCGTTTTGGGTATTCCAGCAGGCCGGTGTAAAATACATACTCACCGACGGCAGCGGTGGCGGGATCAATCCACTTCTGGAGCCAGGCGATATGATAGCGCCGATGGATCTCATAGACCTGACCAAGAGGATCTCTTATCTTGAGAAATTCAACAAGGACATAGTCAGGATGAGAAATATCGTGAGCAAGGATCTCCATGATATTCTTGTCAAAGAAGCAAAGAAGGATTTCCCGAGAGTGTTCGGAACCGGAATAATGGCTGTTACTGAAGGCCCGAGGTTCGAAACACCTGCCGAAGTCAGGATGCTGTATGACATGCACTGCGATATCTGCGGACAGACTATGATGCCCGAAGCGGCTCTCGCGAGAGCCATAGGGGCTCTGTATGCCTCCATCTACCTGGTCAGCAACTATGCTGAGGGGATCAATCCCGACTGGGAGAAAGAGATCCATGACATATACGAGGATACGGCGACAACGACAGGGCGGGTGATGATCAGGGCCATGGCTGCTATCGATCCTTCCAGGATCACGGAAAAAGCAGAAGACTATATGATCCATGTCAATCTGAACGAGCATAACACAGGCAAGGAATAAAACAGTAATCGATCCCGGCCACGGGATTCAAATAAATAGGAGACAAAGAATGAAAAAGATCAACAAATTCCTGGCGCTTCTGCTTATCGCAGTCCTGGCTCTCAGCCTCGCAGCCTGCGGCGGCAAGAAGGAAGAAGGCGGAGAAAAAGAACCCGAACCCGCCGAGAAGAAATTCAAATTTGCTCTGGTCATCGGTGTTGGCGGCCTCGGAGACGGCTCATTCAACGACATCCTCAAATCCGGATGCGATCAGGCATGCACAATGTACGGTATCGACGGCTATCAGCTCATCGAGCCTAAGGAAGTTGCAGAGTTTGAAGGTCATTATACAGACCTCGCTGCTTCCGGAGAGTACGACCTCATCGTCGGCGGCGGTTTCGACGCCATCGACGCTATGGGTAAGGTCGCAGCTGAGTTCCCCGATCAGAAGTTCCTGTTCGTGGACGGCGAAGTACCGGACCGTGACAACGTCACCAGTGTTACTTATCTTGACAACGAAAAGACCTATCTGCTTGGCATCATAGCTGCTATGACGACCAAGACCAACAAGCTGGGTATCGTCCTCGCTCTGGACATCCCGTCACTGAGAATGTTTGCTTCCGGATTCATGGCAGGTGCCTGGTCCGTCAATCCTGACATCGACATCAGCGTCAAGGTAGTTGGCGGATTCGCTGATACCACCACCGGCAAGGAACTTGCTCTTGCCCTCAGAGATGAAGGATGCGACATCGTCTTCCCGGCAGCCGGCGGCTCCGGACTCGGATGCATTGCCGCAGCTGAAGAAACAGGCGATTTCCAGATAGTCGGTATCGATACGAACCAGTGCCTGCTCAGCCCGGATCATGTCTTCGTGAGCGGTATGCGTCTCATGGATGTCACTATTTACAAAGGCATCGGAGAAGCCATCAATGGAACGCTCAAGGGTGGCCATCAGGCACAGGGCCTCAAGGAAGGCGCTATGACGTTCACAGTGGAAGGCAGCAATTGTCCTCCTTCTCAGGAAGCCATTGATGCAGCTAATGAGGCGAAGGAAAAGATCATCAACGGGACTCTCAAGGCTCCCATGACCTACGAAGAAGTCGGATTCGAATTCTAATCAGTAATAAGCAGGTGCCTCTGCAGAGGCACCTGCTTTGCTACAAAAGAGTTTTCAGAGGAAACATATGAACGCAGTCGAGATGCTGGGCATAACCAAGACATTCAACGGTACGCCCGCCAACGATAATGTGGATTTCTACGTGGAAAAAGGTGAGATTCACTCACTGCTGGGAGAGAACGGCGCCGGAAAGACCACGCTCATGAACATCCTTTTCGGGATGTACAGAGCGGACAGAGGGATCATAAAGATCAACGGCGAAGAAGTAAGGATCACTTCTCCCCGCGTAGCTATAGAGAGCGGTATATCGATGGTCCATCAGCATTTCATGCTGGTAGACTCGCTCACCGTGACAGAAAACATAGTTCTCGGACAGGAACCGAAAAAAGGTCCTTTCCTCGATCTGGAGGAAGCATTCAGACAGATCGGTGAACTGGCCGACAGATATCATTTCAAGGTCGATCCGAGAGCAAAGATAAGGGATCTCTCAGTCGGCGTCAGACAGAGGGTAGAGATACTCAAGGCCCTCTATCACAAGGCCGATATACTGATCCTGGATGAGCCCACGGCGGTGCTCACGCCTCAGGAGGTCGATGACCTGTTCACTGTGCTCAGAGGCCTGAAGGCTGACGGAAAGACCGTCATCATCATCACGCACAAGCTCAAGGAGACCATGGCGGTAGCCGATTCGGTCACCATCTTAAGAAAAGGGAAAAAGATCACACGGCTTCCGATAAGCGAAGTAGATGAGCAGAGGCTCGCGGATCTCATGGTGGGAAGATTCGTGGATCTGGGAATAAAGAAAAAGGACCTCCGCGCTGAAAGACCTGTCAGGATCAGCCTGGAGGACATCGTTCTTGAGAAGAACGGAAAGAACGTTCTGGATCATGTCTCGCTGGAGATCCGCTCCGGAGAGATCCTGGGTATCGCCGGAGTTGAGGGCAACGGTCAGACCGAACTGATCGAAGTGATCACCGGCATCGAGAGAGGGTATTCCGGAAAGATCACGGAAGACGGAACAGACATCACCGGGACCGATGCGGCAGGAATGCTCAAAGTCATCGGACATATTCCGGAGGACAGGGCTCTGAGAGGATATATCAGCAATTTCTCGAACTGGGAGAACCTGATCCTCGGATACCACACCTTGCCGCAGTACATGACCGGGCAGGGGATACTGAAAATGAAACAGATCCGCAGGGAAGCAGAGAAGGCCATTGAAGATTACGACGTCCGGACTGAGGGCATAGACCAGCCGACAGGTTCTCTCTCCGGGGGAAACCAGCAGAAACTGATCGTCGGACGCGCGCTCAAGCATCACAACGGCGTCCTTGTAGCGGCGCAGCCAACCAGAGGGGTGGACATCGGCGCAATCGAGTACATTCACTCGCAGCTTATGGCGGTCAGAGACAGCGGCGGCGCCGTCATACTGATCTCGGCCGACCTTGATGAGGTGGTCAAGCTTTCGGACAGGATCGCTGTCATTTACGAAGGAAAGATAGCTGCCTGCAGGCCGGCATCAGGATTCACGGAATCCGAGCTCGGAGCATACATGCTGGGAAAGGGGGAGGAAGCAAATGAAGAGTAAGATCGCAGATTTCTTCAAACGCAGCCAGATACTCGTATCAGCTGCTTCGCTTGTCCTCGCGCTGCTCATCTGCGGGATCGTGATCATCATCTGTGGATATTCCCCGATGGAAGCCTACGGTGCCATGCTCAAGGGAGCGTTCGGCAGCAAATACTACTTCTCCCAGACACTGGGAACGATGATACCGCTGGTGTTCTCGGGACTTGCCATGCTCATGGCCGTGAAAGTCGGTATATTCAATATAGGAATAGAAGGGCAGATGCTGGTTGGATCCTTTGCGGCTGCGATAGCCGGAAGGTACATCACAGGATTGCCAAAGTTCATACATCTGCCGCTGGCGCTGCTGGCGGGTGCGATCGCAGGAGGCCTCTGGGCTCTGATAGCCGCATGGCTCAAGAACGCTCTGGGGATCAACGAGGTCATACTGACAATCATGCTCAACTATGTCGCGCAGTATGTCGTGTCTTATCTCGTTTCCTTTCCGTTCCATGCTGAGGGAAATGTCGTCAGGACGGAGGACATCCAGCCAACCGCTTCCATGAAGACCATGGTGCCTCATACGAGACTCTACACCGGCATATATCTGGCGGTAGCAGCGACAGCGCTCATCTGGCTGATGCTCAGATATACGAAGTTCGGATATGAACTGCGCGCGGTGGGAAGCAACAGCTCCGCAGCCGAGACAGCCGGGATCAACGCAAAAAAGTACATACTTGCGGCGATGTTCCTGTCCGGAGCACTGGCCGGCATAGGCGGAGCAGGCGAGGTGCTGGGCTACTGGGGATACTACATCCCGACAATGACGCAGGGATATGGGTTCGACGGCATCGCAATTGCCACTATGGGACGCAGCCAGCCTCTGGGAACCTTCATATCTGCGTTCCTGTTCGGGGCGCTGAGGAACGGCGCTACCGGGATGAACCGCTCAACCAGCATACCCGGAGAGCTGATCGAGGTCCTTGAGGGACTTGTCATACTGTTTGTCTCTACGCCGGGGATATTCCGCGCGGCGAGAAAGATCATAAGAGCGAGGAATGAAAGGAGAACAGGAAATGGAATTTCTGCTTAAGCTTCTGGCCGGGGCGATCCGGGTCACCATACCGATCGCGTATGCGGCTCTTGCTGGAATGATCGCCGAGCGCGCCGGCGTGGTCAACATGGGACTTGAGGGCATGATGCTGTTCGGAGCATTCTTCTCGGTCGTCGGTTCTTATGTCTCAGGTTCGGCGTGGGTCGGCCTGCTGTTCGCCATGGCAGCCGGAGCAGTCACGGGACTGCTTATGGCAGTCTTTGCCATAGGATTCAAATGCGAGCACATGATCACCGGAGTTGCGGTCAACATGTT
>CACYBC010000024.1 GCA_902772615.1 uncultured Ruminococcus sp. | reverse complement strand
CTTACGGAACTGGAACCTTTTGACAAAGAGAGCGCCAGAGAAGTGATAGAGATCCTGAAGCCTTTCAGGGAAGAATGTCTCAGCAAATACGGGGACCGGATAGTGTATCCATCCGATGAACTGTATATCCTTGCGGAAGAAGAGATACCCGGTGCGGACGAGTACGGTGACTACAAGCAGCTGGAAAACGGCGTCGGAATGGTATCCAGGTTCGAAGACGAGTTCATCAGCGCTCTTGGGTTTGAGGACGGAGATGACGAAGAACGGTATGCGGACGTCGTCACTGGTATGATGTCATACGACCTCATAGTATCACTTGCTGAGAAGCTGAAGGAAAAGTTCCCGGGCACGCATGTCACCGTCCACGGGATCAGAAACGATTTCTTCGGACCTACGATCACTGTATCCGGGCTTCTTACCGCGACCGATATCCTGGCGCAGATCAGGAGAGAGGATGTAAGGGGAGACAGGATCATTCTGCCGGAGTCTGTGCTCAGGCGAGACGGCGACAGATTTCTTGATGACGTGACAAAAGAAGAATTTGAACAGCGGATGGGGCTCCCGATAAGGACAGACGAGGACGGAGCAGATCTGCTGGATGCAATACTCGGGAGATAAAGGACCATATGAGACAGGCAGTTGCCATAGTGGGAAGACCCAATGTGGGCAAATCCACTTTTTTCAACAAACTGATCGGTGAAAGGCGTTCCATCGTAGACGATATGCCTGGAGTCACCAGAGACAGAGTCATAGGAGAGTGCGAGTGGGGGAGGTATAAATTCTCTCTCATAGACACAGGCGGACTTGAGATCGGTAACAATGAGGGATATATGCCTCACATCAGGCAGCAGGTGGAACTTGCAGTAGATACCTCCGCTGTCATCGTCATGCTTACCGATATCAGGGCAGGCGTCACTGCTGCGGACCAGGAGCTTGCGACCATGCTCAGGCAGAGCGGAAGACCGGTGATCCTCGCCGTGAACAAGGTGGACTCGGTAGGAGAGCTCCCGGCAGATTTCTATGACTTCTATACACTGGGACTGGGAGATCCTTATCCGGTCAGTTCCGTTCACGGTCATGGAACGGGGGATATCCTGGATGCCATATGCAGTCATCTTGATGAGCCTTTGGAAGAAGAGGAGGATGATGACAGCATAAAGGTGGCAATAATAGGCAGACCGAATGCAGGCAAATCATCTCTTGTCAACCGCATTATTGGCAGGGACAGGGTCATAGTGTCCGACGTGGCGGGTACAACACGGGACTCCATCGACGTTGAGTTTGAGAATGAACAGGGCAAGTTCGTCTTCATCGACACCGCAGGGATGAGAAAGAAAGGCCGGATCACCGATAACGTTGAGAGATACAGCGTTATGAGGGCGCTTGCGGCAGTGGACCGCGCAAACGTATGTGTCATCATGATAGACGCGACGGAAGGTTTCTCCGAGCAGGACAGCAAGATCGCCGGATATGCGCACGAACAGGGAAAAGGCTGCATAATAGCGATCAATAAATGGGATCTTGTCGTCAAGGATGACAAAACGATGGATGAACAGCGCAGGAAGTATGAGAATGACTTCAGTTTTATGGCATATGCTCCGATCATTTTCATATCTGCGAAGACAGGCCAGAGGATAGACAGGCTCCTGGAACTCATAAAGTTCGTCGACGAACAGAATGCCATGAGGATCACGACCGGCGCGCTGAACGAGCTTCTTGCCAGGGCGACAGCCAGAGTTGAACCGCCTTCTGATAAGGGAAAGCGGCTGAAGATATACTATATGACGCAGCCTACCACCAGGCCACCGGCATTTGCAGTGTTCTGCAACGATCCGGAGCTTTTCCATTTCAGTTATCAGAGATACCTGGAAAACCAGATAAGAGAGGCGTATGGCCTGGAAGGGACACCTGTCAGACTCATGATAAGAGGGAGAGGATGACAGAGGATCCCGCTCAAGATGGAACAGAATTGGCGGAAACCGTAAAGCAGCTGCTGACCAGACAGACTTATACCGAACGGGCGGAGAAGAGACTCCGCCCGTTTCTGTTTTCAGGGCAAATACTCTCACAAACGAAGAAGTCCATTCCTTGGCGCAGGCATTTTTGACGATGAGCCATTTTCTCTGCGAGGTCTTCCATTGTTCCTATATAGGGACAATGAATATGCTAGACTGTATTGAGAGATCATTGTGAAACGGAGGCGCGGTCTTATGACACTGACTGAATATCTTGCAGTTTTCGCAGCTGCGTTCGCGGCATTGTCCGCCATTCTATGCTGTATCGTTATCGTAAGGATCAGATCCGCTGAGGATGATCTGGGAAGGATAGATGACATAAGACGTGACATCTCCACAGAGTTCAGGTCATCAAGAAGTGAGAACATGCAGCAAAATCAGGCGATGAGTTCATCACTGAATCAGAACATCAGCAGCAGTTTTGCACGGGAAGACGCCAGACTTGCCGGCATGCAGGACCTGATCGATGACCGGCTGAGGGCTATGGACAAGAGGATATCGGATTCCTCACTGCACAGCGAAGTCAAGCTGGAGAGCATGAGGGATTCAATGGAAAAGAGACTTCAGGCGATCAGAGACGACAGCAGCAGACAGCTGGACGAGATAAGGAATACTGTCGACGAGAAACTGCAGAAGACACTCGAGGATAAGATAGGGCAGAGCTTTCGTCTGGTAAGCGAGCGGCTTGAACAGGTATACAGGAGCCTTGGTGAGGTGCAGTCCCTCTCGGAGGGCGTAGGCGATCTGAAGAAGGTGCTCTCCAATGTAAAGACGAGAGGGATCTTCGGGGAGCTCCAGCTGGGAGCGATACTGTCGGAGATACTGTCAACAGAACAGTATGATACAAACGTAGTGACCAGACCAGGATCCGGGGATCCGGTGGAATATGCCGTCAAGTTTCCCGGCGAAGGGGGAGAGACTGTATATCTGCCTATCGACTCCAAGTTCCCAATGGATGCTTATCAGCAGCTGATAGATGCTTATGATTCCGGGGATAAGGCAGCTATAGACGCCGCCGGAAGCTATCTCGAGACACGCATAAAGCAGGAAGGAAGGAAGATCCGTGACAAATACATCTCTCCGCCTCATACGACGGATTTTGCGGTCATGTTCTTCCCGGTAGAAGGGCTGTACGCCGAAGCGGTCCGCCGGGGCCTTGTGGACATCCTTCAGCAGAGTTACAGGGTAAGCATTGCGGGACCTACTACCATGGCGGCACTTCTCAATTCGCTGCAGATGGGATTCCGAACGCTGGCTATACAGAAAAGATCGGGTGAAGTATGGAAAGTCCTCGGAGAGGTCAGAAACGAATTCGATACTTTCGGAGCAGTGCTTGAGAGCGCACAGGGCAGGATCATGAAGGTCAATGAGGACCTGGATAAGCTCATAGGGGTGAGGACGAGGCAGATACAGCGCAGACTGAAAGATGTTTCCACACTTCCCTCTGCCGGTCCTCAGAATCATATTACGGAAACCCCGGAAAACGGCTGAAGAAAAGACGCGGTCATCTTGACCGCGTCCTGCAGTATCGGGACCAATTCAGTTTTGTGCCGTTTCCTCCAGGATCAGATCCGCAACGGCTGTTTTGTGGACGATATAGCTGCCGTGTCCTTCTCCCTTGATTATCCTGAGTTTTGATCCGGGTATGGCGGCAGCGATCGCTTCCGTCTCTTTTCTGGTTACCAGATCTTTTTCTCCTGCTATCACAGTTGTCGGGACCTTGATGAAAGAGAGTTCTTCTGCGGTGATATTGGGTTCTCTGAGCATCATCCTGAGTTTACCGTCTTTATTAAAGAAATACATTATCTTGATGACAGTTTTGAGCCAGCCTTTGACGCCGTTTGGAGTCATGTTTGCACCGCTGACGATAAGCCTGCTGATCCTGTCTGTTTTCTGAGCTAAGAGAAGACCGAGTATCCCGCCGTCGCTGAATCCATAGAATGTCACATCTTTCAGATCAAGATCGTTGAGGAAGACGAGCAGGTCGTCTGCCATATCACTGTAATGAAGATCGCTGACCTTGGTGCTCTGTCCGTGGTCCCTGGAGTCTATGAGATAGACGGTGAACCTGTCCCTGAGGACTTCAGCAGCCTCGTTAAATATCGTGTGGTCCTCTCCGTTTCCGTGGACCATGACGAGGGGACTGCCGCTTCCCGTGACTTCATAATACAGATCTATGCCGTTTATATGCTGAAACATCTCTGAGCCTCCTGATTCGGTCTTTCCCATTCAATTCAATAAATAAAGTAATGCTACCTTGTTTGATCAGCGCCGTCAGAATGGTATTACACATCATAATTATATACATGATCTGATATTTGAGTGTAGAGCAGATTCATATTGTAATAATCTGCTTTTTTTATCAGCGCAAAGACAGGACAATCAGATTCTTCTACGATATGTGACACTCCTTGTCTGTCGTGAATAGTAATTGTTGCACGCGTGTATTTTAATACAACAAGAAATGAATCGCCGGCCTCAGCAAGGATGGAGATCGGTGAAGAATCTTCATTTTGGGATAATGTGTTTTTGGTACACTGACCAGTTGCCAAATTAAGAAT
>CACYBC010000023.1 GCA_902772615.1 uncultured Ruminococcus sp. | reverse complement strand
TAATTTGCAAAACAAAGAAGAATTGGAGGTAGGCGCTCCTCCCACGACTGAAGTCACGGGTCTCCGCGCCTGATTTAGAATGAAAAAGAGTTCCCGCATTCCAGCCCTGATCCTGCTGCTTCTTCTCGCCATTTCATTCAGCGGCTGTACAGCGAAAGAAACTGCCGCCGGTCCCGACGAGATCGTTCTGTCCTTCAGCCTTGATACCCCCGACGATGTATACCAGATCGCTGTGGAGTACTGGGCGGGAGATGTTTTTTGCGGAGGTGTTGCGCAGTCCCATGCGAACGGCTCCCGCTTTACCAAAAATGAATCCCACTCTTTCCTCTTTGATCCATCCATGTTTCCAGACGGGATCGTTCCTGAGAGCATGAAGATCGCAGTAATGCTTTCCGACAGTCTCGAACACCTAGATATCGATTCTCTAGCGGCCAGAGTAGGTTTCTGTGACCCCTGCGAAACCGACTGGTTCAGTGTGTCGGCGGGAACGGTATATCATTTCAGTCTGAACGGTTCCTTTGCTGATGGTTTCAGCATCACTGCTGACGCCTGAATCAAAATAAAAACAGAACAGTCCCGGGTATCCGAAAAACCCGGGACTGTTTCTTTTATTTTTGTTAGATACTTGCTGCGATCACTACCGCCGCAATCAGCATCAAAGCGGCCGCATATGCTGCGATCCTGAGGACCATGCTGCTGTCTATGGAGATAGTCTCCTCCTCTTCAGCGTGACGGCTCAGAACAGGATCCCTGCTGAACGGCAGCTGACTGTAATAATCATCCGACTCCGTGTATTTCACCGGGACAAGAGTAGTCGTCAGAACGGATTCCTCATCTGCGCCGATCAGTTCCCTGCTGACAGCACCTCTGCGCGGAAGCGGAAAGTCGGTCTTGACCAGCAGCCCCAGTATCCCGGGAGTAATGAACCTTACCGAATAGTAATCGCGGAACCTGATTATCTCCAGCACGTCTCCGTCAGCGGCACTGAACGGGAACACTCTTCCTGCCTGAATGATCCCGTTCTCGGAAACTGTGCAGAACCCGTCCGCGGAGGCAGTTCTGATGATATCCCGCACATACGAGACAAGCGTCACGGCAAATCCCAGCACGGAGGCAAGGGCAAGCACTATCAGCGAACTGCTGTTTCCCGTCCTGACATAAGAGATGACAAGGATGACAGCAAGAACAGCCAGTATAAAAAAGAAACACAGAAAATGCTCGCGTACGCTTTGCCGTGACAGTACCCTGCTAATCGTTTTCTGCTGTTCCGCCTTGAGCCTGACTGCATACACCGAGTTCTTCCTGATCTCGGAGCACGATCTTCTCTCTGCCATAGCCAGGAACAGTTTCATAAGCGAATATATGAGCAGCGAAACGACAGCAGAAACGATCGCATATCTGTACAGATCCATCCACTCAGGAAGTTTTTCAGCTGTCTGAACGAGGACCATACCGATTCCCGAAGCAATTGAAAGCACCAGCGCGATGACAATGTCGATCACACTGTTTCTTTCTGCTCTGAAAAGATCCTTCTCATAGTTTCTTCTCTCGCTCTTGCGTTCTTTCCTTGCTTTAGCCACTATATGGTCCTCCGGATCAGTTTCAGTCCGATCCCGATCGTACTTCCTGCAATATCTCAGATCACTTCCGGTTCGTCTCTTCCTGTCAGTTTCCCCTTCGTACGGAGAGTCTTAAAGCCATGCTGTCTGAGGATCTCATACACTGCAACGGCAACTGAATTGGACAGGTTCAGACTTCTTGCAGAATCATCATCCAGCATCGGTATCCTTACACACCGCTCATAGTTTTCCGAAAGGATCCTTTCATTGATCCCTCTGTCTTCCCTGCCGAAAACGATATAGCAGTCATCGGGGTATTCGATATCACTGTATATCTTTTCTCCTTTTGTCGAAAAGAAATACATCTCTCCGCTGTTTTTTTCAAAAAACTCTGACGTGCTGTCGTAATAAGTAATATCCAGCAGATGCCAGTAATCCAGTCCGGCTCTCTTGAGTTTCTTGTCATCGGGCGTGAAGCCCATAGGTCTCACTAAATGCAGACGTGCTCCTGTTGCAGCGCACGTCCTCGCAATATTGCCGGTATTCTGAGGGATCTGCGGTTCCAGAAGCACGATGTTTATCATATTTGTGTGTTGCTGTCTGCCGGCACCGAAATGATCCCGGCCTCTTTGAGCGTCGGTCTTATCGCGGCATTCAGGATGACCGCGAACACCACCGCTATTATTCCGTTCGCAAAGGAAGTAACTCCCTTCGTCAGCATGGTGGCATACACTGTCTGAGCCTCATATCCGAGTATCAGTCTGTTCTGGACATATGTCTTGAGCACATAAAGCACAACGTATGTCACAGATCCGCATGCGGCGGACAACGCATACCTGGGGTTTCCTTCCCTGGTGTTTTTCTCTGCAAGTTTTCCTGCCACCCATCCCATCATGAACTTCATAATGAATGTGACCCAGCAGGTCGGCAGATATCTGGGATCCAGCATGTCATAGATCATGGATCCGAATCCGGCCGCTAGTCCTCCCCGGAGCCCTCCGAAGAGAAGCGCAGCAAGAAGGCTCATGACATTTCCCAGATGGATCATTGTATTGGACAGAGGCGTAGGTATATCTATGTGAAGATATGTAAAGATGAACACCAGCGCCGTCATCAGGCCTACCATCACGACATCACGTGCCGGGGATGGATTGCTTTTATTGTTTCCCATGCTGTCTCCTTTCCCGATGGATATGAAACCGAAATATTTATCTGCTAAAAACTATTTTGTCAGGGCTGTAGTATTCGACTGCCTTTGGATCGAGTTCAATACTGAACCCCTTGGCTTTTTCCTCAACATAACTCTGGAACTGTTCTCCCGCCACATAGACGATGGCTTCATTGAACAGTTTGTCGTATGTGTCTTCTTCCGGATCGAGCTCTGATCTGTAGGCTATGATATAAAGCCCATCTCCTCCGTCGACAAGAACAAATTCGCCGGGCGCAGCCTTAAACATCTGCTCGTACTGAGCCTCTGTGAACGTTCCGTCTCCGATCACTCTTCTCTGGTAATCGTATGTTATGGATTCCATTTCCTGTTCGTATCCGAGCATGCTCTGATACTTTACGGTGAATTCCTGCGCAGCGGACGCGATCACATTCTTGGCGCTTCCGTGGGCAGGTATGCCTTCAGTCTCACACGCAGCGAGGATCTGCTCGGCGTATGATCTCAGTTCCTTCTTCTCCTCATCAGTAAGCCCAACATCCATGACTTTCCTGTAGGGAAGAGAGATATATGTGAATCTTCCGCACTTCTCAGCAATGAAATCGTTGACGTATTCTTCAGAAAGTTCCTGCTCGCCGCCCTTGCCGTACAGAACATAAGGGATCTGAGCTGCCTTGAGCATCTGCAACTCATAATTTCTGAAACTGTCAAACCCAATTCCGTTCTGAAGGAAGGAATTGCTGTTGGAAGCCCAGTCATTCTGGATGTAGTTGTCATAATAGATCTTTGTCGCGGTATCATCGCCGAGATCAGTCTTGTCATAGAGATAATCCGTGACAGCTCTTCTGAGCAGGATGTCCGGAAGCCTTGATCTGATGTAGTCTCTGATGGTTCCGCCTTCATACTCTGTGTCGAGGAGCTTGACCAGATCTATCTGACCGGACGCCCCGGCAGAATTCAGAATGCTTACCAGCGACTCATACTGAGCAATAAGATACTGTCCGCAGGTGATATCTATCTTTCTGCCTTCCGGATCTGTAACAGTGCCCACTGTCTTAGGATTATATCCGCATGAACAAAGGCCCAGACATAAAGCGAGTAAAAGCAGCACAGCTGCGATCTTTTTGATTTTCATGAACAAATTCAAACCTTCCTTAAGGAGAATTCCTGAAAAGTAATTATACCTTTCGCCAGAGTCTATTTCAACCGAGCGTTGTCTAATACCGGCTGTACGCAGAAAAGCCCTTCAGCATCTGCTGAAGGGCTTCGTTGTATCATTGCCGCTTAGCGGGTCGTCTCCTTGAAGAGCGTTGCAATGCTCGTGACATCCTGCAGGCTGGACGGTACAACTATCTTGGTGGCCTGACCGTCAGCCATCTTCTCTGCCGCTTCCATGGATCTGATCTGCAGATACTCTTTTGTAGGCTGTGCCTGGTTGATCATCTCGATCGCCCTGGCTTGTGCTTGAGCGACCGCGGCGATAGCCTCTGCTTCACCCTGCGCAGTGCGAATGCGTTCCTCGCGGATCGCATCGGCTCTCAGGATAGCTGATTCTTTTTCGCCTTCCGCTCTGGTGATCGCAGACTGCTTTTCACCTTCCGCAGCGAGGATCACGGCTCTCTTTTCGCGCTCAGCCTTCATCTGCTTCTCCATCGCTTCCTGTATGGAGAGAGGAGGCGTTATGTTCTGCACTTCCACTCGTGTGATATCGATGCCCCATTTGTTTGTAGCTTCATCCAGGACTTTGATTGTCTCTGCGTTGATGGTCTCGCGTCCTACGAGTGTCTCATCGAGCGTCATGGAACCGATGATGTTTCGCAGTGTCGTTGCGCAGAGATTCTCGATCGCTGCTATCGGGCGCTCCACTCCGTAGGTAAGAGCCTTGGGATCAATGACCTGGAAGTACACTACCGAGTCCACATTCATCGTGACGTTATCTTTTGTGATAACTGACTGCGGCTCAAAGTCTGCGACCTGCTCCTTCATGGATATCTTGCGGACCACTCTTTCGAGCAACGGTGTCTTAAGGTGCAGACCGGCCTCCCATGTGGTGGCATATCTTCCGAGCCTCTCGATCACCCATGTGCTTCCCTGGGGCACTATGCAGAGGCTGGAGACTATGATCCAGATCACTGCCACGACCAATACTGAAATGATTACTATGGTGATTACGGGATCCATTTTTCTTTCTCCTTCTCTATGTTCAATAAATCTGTCAACGGTTTTTTCTTGCTGCGCTGATCATCAGCGCGATAAATACGGGCGGGATCAGAAATGCAAGGTACGGAATGAAGATCGTCATCACGAACAGGCCGATCATCACAGGCATTATCTTTTTCCCGTCGATCTGCTGATTTTCCTGCCTTTTCTGTCCGCCGACCTGCCTGACAGCGTTGCTGAATGCCGGTTCCGTATCTCTCGCCATGTGCTCTTCCCTGTGTTCCCTGGCGACTTCCCGGGCGTCGCAGTCCAGCGCGTGTTCTGCTCTGAGTTTTCCTGCATCGCAGTCGTTTTCATGTTCCTGCCTGAGGATCCGTCCGCCGTCCATGTCCCACGCTGAGATCCTGCTCTCGTGGGCGATCTCCTGAGCGAGCCAGTCGTCGCTGCCGTACATCTCGTTGTGCTGCTTCAGCATGTCTGTACCTCCTTCTTCTTTTCTGTATGAATAGTATAATGCCCGCACCGCGGAGAATACATACTGTTCTCGGCAAAATAACCGTTTCTATTTGCAATTGTCTTCCGGATTACGCTCTGTAAAACAACTCCTCTGACACAACTGTGTAAGAGGAGTTATTGATTATCCGTTTATTATTCGTACCTTAGTGCTTCTATCGGATCCAGTCGGGAAGCCTGTATCGATGGGAGAAGCCCGAAGATCAGACCCACGGCGGTCGAGAACAGTACCGAGACCGCTATGGCCGGTACGCTTATCGCAACGGGCACCTGTGCAACGAACTGTATCACATACGCCAGTGCGATGCCAACAGCAACGCCAAGTACTCCTCCCACGCTCGTGAGCACGGCAGCTTCTGTCAGGAACTGACTGAGTATAACGCGTTTTCTCGCTCCGAGCGCTTTCTTCAGACCTATCTCCCGGGTGCGTTCGGTCACGGAGACGAGCATTATATTCATGACTCCTATGCCGCCGACGAGCAGTGATATCCCGGCGATCCATATCAGCATGCTGTTAGTGCTTCTGCTGAGGTCCTGTATCTGTTTGGCCTGTTCAAGCAGATCGTCTGCCTTGTACCTTATGTCCGCCTCGCCATTCTTGCCATCACTGACTTCTCCGATACCCAGAGCATTGTTGAGGATCTCCGCAGTCTTCTTGCCGACTTCGGTCATGCTGTCGGTATCCTTGCATCTTACTATCACGGATTCAGGCTCGTCGAACCTGTACAGGATCGGCCAGTCGGCAAGAGGTATATACACCTTGGCTGACGTGTTTCCGATATAAGTATAGTAGTCGTCCATTGTCTCGATGGACGGGCGGAAACTGCTCTCTGTGTCTATCACTCCTACTACGAGAAAGACTTCCTTTCCGATCTCTATGGTCTTCCCTATCGGATCCCCGCTGCTGAAAAGGCTTTTTGCGGCTGATCTGTCGAGCACTGCTACCTTGGAGCGCGTATTTATGTCGTGTTCCCCGAAAAGCCTTCCCTTTATGATCTGCATGCCGGCGGCTGAGAAGTAGTCGTTCTCCACGCCAATGACTCCGCATCCCTCGAGTGATGCAGTGCCGTAATATACGCTCCCCGAATTTCTTCTGCTGAGATATCTGGCCGCGCATCTGACTCCGGGCAGACTGCGTATCTGCTCCATGGATTCCTCAGTGACCGGATAGAATCCTTCCGGAACTTCCATATAGTCGAACTCGTACTCCCAGTCGTTCTGCTTGACGCAGACAGTCACGCTGTTGGTTCCCGCTCCTATGAGGTTCTGCTTGATCTGCTCGTTAGTTCCCCTGATGGTGGATACGATGGCTATTATCGCCGCGATGCCGATGATTATGCCAAGCATCGTCAGAAAGGACCTCATCTTGTGAGTAAAGATCCCACGGAAAGCCAGTTTGATGTTTTCACCGAACCCGCTGCTTCTCACCACATCTCCACCCCGGAATCGTAATCCGCTTTAGCGCCTTCCACTGCATTTTTCCCGTATGGGAAAGCGATATAATCCTCCAGTTCAAGCCCGCTGATGATCTCAACCGACCAGCCGCCGTAGAGGATCTTACCGGTCTCAACATACTGTCTGTGTACTTTTCCGTCGTCTCCGGCCTTAAGCACATAATATCTTCCTGCATCTTCCCTCACATAGGCAGTCTGGAGAGCAAAGTTCCCGCTGTTCCCTTCTTCTGATGAACCCAGTTTCACCTCTCCGCCATCCCAGGGCTGAAGTTCGTCCTCACATTCCAGATCAGCCGTGAATTGATAGTTTGAGACGTTCCCTCCCCCGTAATAACTCATTGCGTTATCGGTGGGATACGGGGAGATCTTCACTATGGTCCCCGTATATGTCATCCCGTTGGACCACATGTTGACGGTAATGGGGTCGCCTACATTGACAGAACCCAGCTGCAGCTCTGTCAGAGTGCTTATCAGCTGATACCCGTCGCCGCTGCTGACCTGTATGAAAGGCTCATCATAACTGGTATAGCTCGCGTCTCCCACGGAGATGACTACGCCGTCATGCGCGGCTCTGACGATCCCGTCACCCGCAGTCTGTCTGGCCTGTCTCCATTTCAGTTCTGCCTGAGCCACATCGATCTTGAGGCCTCTTATGAGATCATTCTGCTCACGGATCATGTTGTCGATCTCTCTCTGCGAGTATCTCTCAGTCTCCGGAATCTGAGCATTTGTTCTCTCAAGATGGAAATCAAACACTTTCGTGATGATCCCTTCCGCGCTTTCTGCTACAGTGCCGGACATATCATCGACCGAATAGACCTTTGAAAAACAGAAGAAGGGAATCCCGTCTTCTTCCTTCCATTCTTCTCCTGCGAGCCATCCCTCGACACAGACACGGGCGTTTTCATCCATAACAGGCCTCACTGTTGCAATTAGAACGCTGTCCATACCGTCACAGTTCGCCCAGATCCTGAAGCAGAAATTCTTCGGTTCAGCTGCCTTATTGACTGTTTCTTCGTCCTCACCTTCCTGAGGTTCGGATCCTTCTCCTGTATCGACTGGGGGATTCTCTTCTTTGGGATCGTACGAAAGAAGAGCCATGAACGTGTCTTTTGTTATTCTCGTATCGGTATTGATGTTGATGATAAACACATTATCGTCGCTTACCCTTTCCCAGTAGAAAGAGTCCGACTCATTCAGCTTACCCTCTGCGTCTTCATTGACGTCAACGACCTCGTCGAAGATCTTTATGTCCGGTTCCGGTCTTTCGTTCGGTATGAACGTTCTGATATATTCCAATCTCTCCTGCGCTTTGTTGAGGTCCCTCTTTGCCATCTCGT
>CACYBC010000022.1 GCA_902772615.1 uncultured Ruminococcus sp. | reverse complement strand
CCCGGGATCAGATCAGCGAGGTCCTGGGTAGAGATCCCGAATGTGTTCTTCTCTCTGGAGCCCATGATGGCAGTCATAACCACCACATCGGCTTTTGAAAGAGCATCGGCAAAATCGTTGAGCAGCAGCTTGGTCCTTGAGAAGGTGAAGGGCTGGAACACGGCGATCACACGCTCGTAACCCATCTCAAGAGCAGCGTCAAGAGTGACCGACAGCTCTGTCGGGTGATGACCGTAGTCATCGGCGACCGTAGCTCCTTTGAACTCGCCCAGGAACTCGAATCTTCTGCCCGCGCCGCGGAAACTTTCAAGTCCTTCGCGGCAGCTGTCGGCGCTGATGCCGATCTCGGAGGCTGAAGCGATCGCAGCCGCGGCATTGAAGACGTTCTGCCTCCCCGGGACCTTGAGGAAGAACTCGCCGAGGTCATCCCCGCGGTGGCTGATGCGGAAACGGAAGAAGGCCCTGTCGTACGCCGAAACATCAGAAATGCGGTAATCGGCATTCTCGCTCTCTCCGAACCAGATCAGATTGCCTGTAAAGCCTTTCAGTGCGGTCACTGTATTCTCATCATCGCAGTTCGCAACGACCGCGCGGGAAGCATTGTCGGCAAAACGGCGGAACGATCTCATTGAATTCTCTATCGTTCCGAAATAGTCCAGATGGTCATCGTCTATGTTGAGAATTATCGAATAAGAGGGGGAGAGCTGGAGGAACGTATCTTTGAACTCGCAGGCCTCGCATACGAAGTTGGAAGACTTACCGACACGTCCGTAGCCATTGATAAGAGGCAGCTTGCCGCCGATGAGCGCGGAGGGATCCTCGCCCGCTTTTATAAGGATCGAAGTGAGCATGCAGGTGGTGGTCGTCTTGCCGTGAGTGCCGCTCACACACATGGAATTGTCGTACAGGGTGGTTATATAACCGAACATGTCCGCTCTGGGTATGACCGGAATGCCGAGCTCGTTCGCTCTTGCAACTTCGGGGTTGTCGGAGAAGAGGGCAGCGGTGACGACGAGCATGGAAGCCCCGTCTGCATTCTCCGCCTTATGGCCGATGCAGACATCTATCCCCATCGCCCTTTCATAATCTATTATGCTTCCCTCATTGACATCACTTCCTGATATCTCATGACCGAGGGAATGCAGTATCTGTACAATCGGAAACATACCGGAACCGCCGATCCCGACAAAATGGATCCGGCCTCCCTTTTCAAGAAGTTCGCCGATATCGTAAGCCACGTCAAATTCCTCCTGTTTCAGGGCTGTAAGCCAATAATTATCCATCATAAATATTATATAACTAAACAAATAACAGATAAAGAAGTGTATTTCGGTGCGACGGGTAAGTGTATAATTATTACAACACGACAGGAGGACTTGCTGATGGATCTCAGGACGATAATGAAAGAGACTGCTAAGGCAGCGGGAATAAAGTTTACCGAGCCGGAGGGATATGAATTCACTGAGAAGGATTATGAGCCGGCAGAGCTTGCCGGATATATAGATCATACCCTGCTCAAACCGGAGGCGTCAGAGGAGGAGGTCGCGCGGCTCTGCGATCAGGCAGCGGAACATTCCTTCGCAAGCGTATGCGTGAATCCGTCTTATACGGAGTTCGTTTCGGACAGACTTAAGGGAACGGGTGTAAAGACATGCTGTGTTATCGGTTTTCCCTTTGGGACCCATACCCCTGCCGTCAAGGCTGACGAAACTGCAGAAGCCATATCGGACGGAGCGGATGAAGTTGACATGGTGATCAACATCGGCAATGTCAAGAACAGAGACTGGAAAAAGGCATATGAGGATATCCTGGCCGTGGTCAGCGCAGCAAAGGGTAAAGCTCTGGTCAAGGTGATAATAGAAACGGCACTGCTGACGGATGAGGAGAAAGTCGGGATATGTACCCTGGCAAGACTTGCAGGAGCAGATTTTGTAAAGACATCAACGGGGTATTCCAGCGGAGGAGCCACAGCGGAGGATGTCTGCCTGATGAGGAAGACCGTCGGCGCCGGGATGGGAGTGAAGGCTTCCGGAGGGATAAGGACCTACGCGGACGCGGTCCGGATGATGAATGCCGGAGCCAGCAGGCTGGGCTGTTCGGCGGGAGTGGCTATAGTGACCGCAGAAAAATAGGATACAGAAAAAAAGAGGAGAGCCCGCTGCTCTCCTCTTTTTGAATGCGATCGTTTACTCCAGACCGGCCTCTTCTCTGTATCTGCGGATGAACTCGAACACTTTCGGGATATAAAGATTCCAGCTGTCCCAGTCGTGCATTCCGTGTTCTTCATACCAGTCGATATGAACTCCGAGGCTTTCGGCAAAATCCCTGAATTCCATGTTGCCGGCCCGTGTGAAGTCTTCCAGACCGACACAGAAAGCAAACCTCGGCAGGACGGTCCCTTTCCTGACGTTCTGTTCCAGAAGCCAGTAGATGTCCTCTTCAGTTCCCAGGACCGCCTTGGGATCATCTTCATGTCCGTAGATGTTTGTGAAGAACTTTCCCACGGATCTGCCGGTGCCGTTGGCATAGTTCCGCACAACTTCAACACCGGAAGAGATAGGCACGCAAATGCTGTACCTGTCAGGATCCAGCAGAGACAGCTTAAGCGCTCCGCCGCCGCCCATGGACATTCCGGAGATGAAATTGTCTTCCCGCTTTCTTGAGATGGGAAAGTGAGAGTAGATATATTCAGGGAGTTCTGTGCGGAAATAATCCAGCCAGTTCGGGCCGTAGACCATGTTGGCATAGCTTGAGGTCTGCGCGTCCGGCATCACCACGGCGTAATTGTATTTGTCCGCTATGACCTGTACCGGAGTGCAGTCATGCCAGTCTGCATAGTTGTCCGATCCGCCGTGAAGCAGCCACAGTACAGGGAGGGGATCCTTTTCACCGTAGAGCTTCTTGAAGTCTGTGTCAGGCTGGTGCACTCCCGTAGGCAGGATTATCCTGACCTGGGTAGCCAGTCCAATGGTCTTCGGATTGAATCTCAATGTCATAACAGCCATATCAGTTCACCCCTTTCGGAATATCCAGCCAGTCGAGGAATCTTTCCACATAACGGTCCCACAGATCGAAGGAATGGCCTCCGTCGCCGTAAAGATCCGTAATGTCACACCCGGCTGCCTTGAATTTCTCAACGGCTCCGCAGACCTGCCGGTAGCCGAAGTCTTTATCACCGACAAGAGACCACAGTCTGGGACACTTGCCTTCCCTGACCAGGTTGGAAGCCAGCCATATGATGTCTCCGTTGGTCCGACGGATATTATCGGCGCTGCCGAAGGCGTTGGAAAATGTGGGTGACAGAGCCACGTGGCCGTCGTTGGCGGTCCCCGAGAGGATGCTGATGATGTCCAGGGCGCCTCCGAACGCGCCGGCTGCGCAGTATTTGTCCGGGTTGTTCAGCGCAAGCTTGTACGCCACATATCCGCCCATTGATGCTCCTCCCGTATAGTTTTCCTCGCGTCTGTCGGAAAGACATGGAAGCATATAGTGCATCGCTGCGGGAAGTTCTTCATTTACCATTGTCCAGTAGTTCATTCCATGGACCATGTCCTGTCCGTGTCCGTTCGACATGGCCGGCATGATGACTGCAAGACCTCGGCTGTTGGCATACCGGTCGATCGAAGTCAGCCGCAGCCACTCCGTGCAGTCCTGGTTTGCTCCGTGGAAGAGCCACAGAACAGGGTACGGCCTGTTTGCCGGACTGTCCGGCAGAGAAACGATAACCTCTTCATGGAATCCGAGCGCGCCGGATCTGAAGTCCATTTCCAGAAGTGCCATTGATCAGTCTCCTTTCCTGAGGATGGATCCTCTATGGTTCTACTCTAAATGTGCCGCAGGCTTTAGTCAATATTAAGCGCAGCTGCCAGGAAGCGCACTGCGCAGACATGCAGGGAGAAAAAAAGATTGTATCTCGACACTTATAAGTCCGTGAAGTTATAATCTAAAATGGAATATAATGAACATATTCATATAATTCTTCCGGGAGGATACGGGTTTGAGGATCGGTTTTGACAACGATAAATATCTGAAAGAACAGTCTCAGCACATCATGAAAAGGATGGAGGAGTTCGACGGGAAACTGTATCTGGAATTCGGGGGCAAGCTGTTTGACGATCATCATGCGTCAAGAGTGCTTCCCGGTTTCGAGCCGGACAGCAAGATCAGGATGCTTACTCAGGTCAAGGATGAGGCTGAGATAGTCGTCGCGATCAGCGCGGGAGACATAGAGAAGAGCAAAAAGAGGGATGACTACGGCATCACTTATGAAGATGAGGTACTGAGAGTCGTCGATGCTTTCAGAGAAAAAGGGCTGTATGTCGGCAGCGTTGTCATTACGAGATTCGCCGGACAGTCTTCCGCTGTCGCGTTCAAGCGCAAGCTTCAGTCTCTGGGACTGAATGTTTTCCTGCACTATCCCATCGAAGGATATCCCACAGATGTGGATCACATCGTGAGCGATGATGGATTCGGTAAGAATGACTATATAGAGACGACCAGAAAACTGATTGTTGTGACAGGCCCTGGCCCTGGCAGCGGGAAGATGGCGACCTGTCTGTCGCAGCTTTACCACGACAGCAAGAGAGGCATCAAATCCGGTTATGCCAAATTCGAGACT
>CACYBC010000021.1 GCA_902772615.1 uncultured Ruminococcus sp. | reverse complement strand
TTCGAACCCTCGCAAACAGAGTCAGAGTCTGCCGTGCTACCGTTACACAATTCCGCTCCAAACACGAAAACTATTATAACAAGTTTCGAACGTTTGTCAACATCATTCACAGGTTGCTTCCGCCCGTCTTGATTTTTGGAATGATATGTATAATTATATATACTCAGAGAAAACCAGAATCATTGGAGGATTAAAGATGCCAGAATTCACTTATGAGATCACCGAGCCCATCGGCATCCTTTCGCAGAGCACCAACGGCTGGTCGCGCCAGATCAACCTCATCAGCTGGAACGGAAGAGCGCCCAAGTATGATATCCGCGACTGGGCACCGGGAAACGAGAAGATGGGTAAAGGAATATCCATGTCTCTTGAGGAGCTCAAAGCTCTTAAAGAGATCCTTGATGAAATGGAAATCTGACATGATCATCAGTGAGAACAAAGAACGTTTCCTGAGTATCTACGACACGTATATCAAGCGCGCCGGATCCGACAAACTCATCGAGTGGATGGACAACAGGACCGATTTCTTTACCGCTCCTGCCAGTACAAGGTTCCACGGCGCGTGCAAGGAAGGACTCATAATCCATTCCCTGAATGTCTACGACCTTCTCAAGAAGCGCAATGACGAGGATAAAGCCTATTCGGAAGAGACTGTCGCGATAGTCTCTCTCCTTCATGACCTGTGCAAGGCGAACTTCTACAAGGAGACGACCAGGAACGTCAAGAACGAGATCACCGGTCAGTGGGAAAAGGTACCGTATTATTCAATAGATGATCAGTATCCATACGGACACGGTGAAAAATCAGTCTATCTCATAGAGAGGTTCATGAGACTCTCGCCGGAAGAAGCTATCGCGATCAGGTGGCATATGGGCGGATTCGACGAGACCGTCAAAGGCGGAGGCTACAATGTCGGAAACGCCTTCAACAGGTATCCCCTGGCGGTCAAACTGCATATCAGCGATCTTGAAGCGACATATCTCCTGGAGAATAAATAACGCAGGCGGCCTCGTCCGAGGCCGCTTTTCTTTGCTATGACAACGGCCGGGCTTTTGAAGCCCGGCCGTATTTCTTTATTCCAGTGACAGGTCAATCTGTTTGAGCCTGTTCCTCCGGCCGTCCGATATCCGGCAGCCTGCTCTCAAGTTCACTGATGTAGTCCTTGAGCGATACTATCTCGTTTTCACGCTGAGACAGATAGAAGTCCCTGCGAACGATCTCTCCGTTGAGATCGTTGATCTTTAGTTCCCTCTCCATCTGCTTCTTGTTCTCGCCGTTGAGCTTCTCTCTGAGTTCAGTGATCATGCTCTGCCGCTTGGCAAGCTCTCTGACGGCATCGTTGTATCTGCCGATTATCTGTCTGAGCTGCTCGTTCTTGCCTTCCACTGTCTGCTGCAGTCCGCTGTTCTGGCTCTGCATGTTCTCGACGATATCCTGCACCTTATGCATGCGCGTCTGGAATCCGCTCTGAAGAGACTTGATCTGTTTCTGGGCGTTCTGCAGTGTCATGTTGTATGTGCGCACCGCATTGTCCCTCTGAGTCGTGAGAGCGCTGAGCTGCTCAGCCATCTCTTCCTTCAGGCTGTCGCTCCTGCGGATCTGTTCGTCCATCTCTTCTTTCAGAGCATCCTTCTCACGCAGCAGTTCGGAATACTTCCTCTCCTGCTCCTTGATCCTGGACTCAAATCCCGCCAGCATCTTCTCATTGTTTCCTGCTATGGCGGTGTCTCTGTCAGCGATGGATCTGGCTACCTCGTCCTTCAGTCTGCCGATCTCTCTCCTGAGTTCAGTGGATCTCTCCTCCTGCTTCGCAAGCAGATCGTTGTAATGAGCAAGCATCTTGTCATTGTTCCGGGCGATCGCCCTGTCTCTCTCCGCCCTGATCTCTTCCTGTTCCCTGGCAAGATCAGCATTTTTCTGCAGGAGATCGGAATGCTCCTTCTCATACTTCTTCAGCATCGCATCGAAGTGTGCCTGCATCTTCTCGTTGTTCCGGGCGATGGCAGTATCTCTCTGAGCTATCAGCGCCGCCCTGACCTCACCGAGATCGCAGTTCTGGCGGCGCGCCTGCTCAAGATCAGCCTCATTCTGCTTCAGTGCGGCTTCATAATGAGCCTGCATCTCCTCAGTCATATCGCTGCTCCGGCGCTTTGCCTCGGCCAGTTCATACTCATATTTCCTGAGCATCTGCTCATAATGAGCCTGCATCTTCTCGTTGTTTCCGGCGATGGCAGTATCCCTGTCTGCGATGGATCTCGCCACTTCGCCCTGAAGCCTGCCGATCTCCTGCTGGAGTTCGGATGACCTTCTTTCATGTCTGGCAAGCATCTCATTGTAATGCGCCAGCATCTTATCGTTGTTCCTCGCGATGGCATTATCTCTGTCCGCTATCGATCTTGCCACTTCGCCCTTCAGCCTGATGATCTCCTGCTGAAGCTCGGATGATTTTCTCTCCTGCTGGATGAGCAGATCATTGTAGTGAGCGAGCATCTTGTCATTGTTACTCGCTATCTCTCTGTCCCGTTCAGTCCTGACGCTCTCCTGCTGTCTTGCAAGTTCGGCATTCTTCTGAAGCAGATCCGAGTACTCCTTCTCGTACTTCTTCAGCATGGCATCGAAGTGGGCCTGCATCTTCTCGTTGTTCCGGGCGATCGCAGTATCCCTCTGAGCGATCAGCGCCGCTTTTTCCGCGTTCAGATCGCTGCTCATGCGGTGCGCTTCCTCCAGCGCTTCCTCATGCTGCCTGATAACGCTCTCATAATGAGCCTTCATATCATCGCTGAGATCGCTGTTCTGGCTGCGGGCCAGCGCAAGCTCTTCCTCATACCTGCGGACCATCTGATCATATCTGGCCTGCATCTCATCACTGAGATCGCCGTTCTGGCTGCGGGCTGCAGAGAGCTCTTCCTCATATTTCTGCACCATCTGCTCATACTGAGCCTGCATCTCCTCGCTGTTGCGGGCTATGGCGTCTTCGATGCGTCCGGCTGAGGCAACGCTGTCCTCGCGTATCCTGGACAGTTCCTCATTGAGATTGGTCTCCATGGACTCGGATGCCTTCTGAAGGCCTTGTATCATGGATGTCAGTTCAGTTATCTTGTCGTTCAGAAGATCGGAAACAACCGTCTCGGGCGGTGCTACGGAGAAGCTTCCCGTGAATTCCTTGTCTCTCCTCAGTACGGAGAGCTCAGAGTTCTGCGCATCGAGCGTGCGCTGAAGATCGTCAGCTCGGTTGATGGAGGATTCCAGTCTCTGCAGCAGCGATGAGTTGAGCTCATCACCGGCCTTGACCTTCTCCTGAAGGGAATCCGTCTCTTTTTTCAGTTCCTCGATCCTTCTGTTGTACTCGTCTTCCTGATCGTGGAACTCAGACACGAATGCCAGCTCGGATGTTACCTGAGCCCTTACTTCCTCGAATCTGGAATCGACGTCCGTGCTCCTCTTCTCGAGTTCAGCGTTGACCTCACGGAGCTTTGCGATCTCAGACGTAAGAGCCTTCTCGCCTTCCGAATACTCGGAATACAGCTTGTCGATGTAATCGTTGACCGCAACTTTGTTGTAGCCGAAAACAGCAGTGCGGAAGACCTTTTTTCCGCCCGCGGTAACATTTGACATCGCGTTTCTCTTTACGTAACTGTCGTTACTGTCCTTAGGAGAAGCCATATCTTTTCCTTTCAGTGTTGGTCTTTGTCAGATCCGATGAGACGTCTGACTCCTTCGATCGCCACCCTGATCGCGAGTTCCGTATCATGCTCCGTGTCCTGCGGAAGGCCTGCGGCCTCCCTCTCCTGATTCCATACACACAGCATGACAGCTCCGGCTCTGCACCGAAGCGACGAACATACCGTAAAAAGAGCAGCAGACTCCATCTCGGAGACCAGAGCACCGCCTTTTATCCAAGCCTGCCACTTGTTTATGAGGTCATAGGATACAGGCATCCTTTCGGGACTGTGCTGTCCGAAATAGGAGTCTTTGCAATGTGCGATACCGACGTGCCAGCGGTCCGGGGCGATCTCCTTGGCCGCCTCCCGCAGAGCAACGGTGATATCCAGATCTGCCGCGGCCGGAAACTCGACAGGCAGATATTCCCTGCTTGTACCTTCCGCCCTGATGGCAGCATTGATAACTACTATGTCACCGGCTTTGACATCCATCTGCATGCCGCCGCTGGTTCCCACGCGAATGAAATTTCTGATACCGATCTGATAGAGCTCCTCCACCGCGATGGCAGTGGAAGGACCTCCTATACCGTGGCTGATCACAAGAACAGGTTCCCCTGATATTACAGCCAGTTCGGAGCGGTACTCGCGGCTCCATGTCAGTTCCCTGGAAGAATCTGCGAGAGCCGCGATCTTGGGGACCCTGAAAGGATCTCCCGGAAGAATGGCATATCTAGCTCCTTCCAGGTCTGATTCTCTGAGACCTGTATGGTACATCACACCATTGTCATTTCCGCCGTGTGCCATTCGATTGACCTCAGTAATTCAGGATTCCGTGAAGACTGGTGATCAGTCCTCTCCGTTCTGCTTATCGAGATCGAGAAGGTCGCTCAGATCCGCGCTGAAGTCTGCAAGAGGCTTCTTGCTTATATCGGAGGTTCCGAATCCCATCTTCTCGCTCTTTGCGCTGAAATCCCTGAGCCAGATATCCCATTCGGTCTCAGGTGTCCTTTCCGGCTTGGGTTCGGGCTGTGTCTCGACAGGTGCCGGAGCTGGTTCGGGTTCCGCCACAGGTTCCGGTGCCGGAGCAGGTTCAGGCTGTGTCTTTGCCACAGGCTCGGCGAGAACGGGCTCGTCAAAACCGGCGGCAATGGCGGTGATGGACATCTCATCGTCCATATCATCATTGAAGGCAACGCCCCAGATGATGTTGGCATCGGGATCGGCCGCTTCCTTGAACATGTTGGCTGCGAGTTCGACGTCATTAAGGTCGATGTCGGCCGACGCAGTAATGTTAAGGATAATGCCTTTACAGCCATCGATCTTGGTCTCAAGCAGCGGGCTGTCGATAGCCATGGATGCAGCGACGCGCGCCTTGTCCTTTCCGGATGCTCTGCCGACGCCCATGTGGGCATATCCCATGTTCTTCATTACGGACTCTACGTCTGCGAAGTCAAGGTTGATGAGTCCGGGCACATTGATGGCTTCCGAGATGCACTGGACGCCCTGGCGAAGAACGTTGTCGGCCATATAGAATGCATTCTTGAGGGTTATCGGTTCATCCGTCTCAAGAAGTTTGAGTCTGTCATTGGGGATCACTATAAGAGAGTCTACATGCTGACGGAGCTCTGCAAGTCCGTCCTCAGCAAGACGCATCTTCCTTCTTCCTTCGAAGGAGAAGGGCTTGGTGACTATAGCCACGGTGAGGATGCCCTGTTCCTTTGCGATCTCTGCGACCACAGGAGCAGCTCCCGTACCGGTTCCGCCGCCCATTCCGGCAGTAACGAACACCATGTTGGCGCCCTTAAGAGCAGCTGCGATCTCCTCGCGGCTCTCATCAGCGGCGCGCTTGCCTTTCTCGGGATCTCCGCCGGCTCCAAGTCCGTGAGTCAGCTTGTCCCCTATCTGAAGCTTATATGTGGCTTTGCTGTATTTGAGGATCTGGCTGTCGGTATTCATCGCTATGAGTTCGACGCCCTGGATCCCGGCATCAGACATGCGGTTGACTGCGTTTCCGCCGCCTCCGCCGACGCCTACGACTTTGATGTTTGTTGTGTACTGGGTTTCATCATCTAGTCTGAAGTTCATCTTTTTGGACTAAGCCTCCTCGACACAATATAGATTACGCGCTGTCCCGTCTTACCGAAACAGCGGACATATATACATACGGATATTATATTATAACCTCTTTTTTTTCAAATTACGATATTTGGAAAAAAAGATGCTGTCTCAGCCTGTTTCACTGCCTGTCTCAGTCTCTGTTTCGGCCTCACCTTCAGGTTCGGGTTCAGGCGCGGGCGGATCGACTTTGATATGGAACATGGATTCGCTGACCGCAGCGGCAAAAGCCGCATCATCTCTCGGAGCGAACGTCGCCTTGCCGCTGACTGAAAGGTCAAGTATGCCCCTGTCCTCCTCAGACAGCTGGTTGTGCATCATCTCCGCCAGCATCAGGAACTTTCTCTCAAGGTCTCCGGCAGTACCGAATCTGACGAGCACTCTGCCATTCATCAGCAGCGCGAGATCCAGTCTGTCGGAAGAGTTGACCGCCGTAGCGTCGGAAAGCAGATCCAGTTCGGCCAGATATCTCACCATGTCCCTGAGGTTCTTTACAGCAGACTCATTCTCGGCGGTTATCATATCCCCGGGCTTTGTGCTCAGCGGATCCACTCCGTATATCATGAGCGATTTCCCCGAATAGGTATTCAGGGAATTAATAATCTTAAGGTCCTGGGTGAGGATCAGGTAGCTGCCCTGGCAGACCATGACCAGAGCGTTGTCCGCCTCCTTCACCGATATCGTGACAGTTGACGGAAGGATCCTCTTTATCACCACGTCGGAGATGTACGGAAGATCGTGGATAATACGGTTCTTGGTGTTGTACGCGGAAAACCGGAAGATGTTGTCACCCTTTCTGAGTCCCGAGGCATTCGAGACCTCCTGCTTCGTGTATATCTCCAGTTTTCCCTTGACTTCTATATTCTCGATATTAAAGAAAACAGTCATCGAAAGGACTATTCCGGTGACTATCGCTATAAAAATAAGTATGGCAGTGATGCGCCTTCTGATGTACACAGAGGCGCTCCTTCTCCTGGTCCTTCTTTTTGATCCGGTATCAGCCAAATCCTTCAGCCTTTCAGTAAGCTATTTATGTGATCATATATCTCCGAAGCGGAATCAGGCGCGCTGATCTCCCTGGCCGCAGCAGCCATTTTGACGAGCCTCTCCTTATCCTCCGCCAGAGCAATTATCGCCTCTGCGGTCCTGTCGGGGATCATGTCCTTTTCTTCCTCCAGCACTGCCGCGCCTCTGCTGTACAGCGTGAGCGCATTGTAGTACTGATGATTCTCGGCAACATGGGGAGACGGTATAAGATATGACGGCCTTCCGGAAACGGCAAGTTCGCTGATCGTTATGGCGCCGCTTCTCGACACCACGAGGTCTGACGCGGCAAGACAGTCCGGCATGTCATCTATGTATGTGCTGACCCTGCAGGGAAGATCTTCCAGGCTTACGCCCTCATCTTTCAGCTCCCTCGGAAAAGTCTCCGTATCATAACCGCCGGTGGCGTGTATGAAGAATATATCATCCCTGCCCTTGCAAAGTTTGAACATTCTGGCAACTATGTCGTTTATCACTTTGGCTCCGAGCGAACCTCCGAAGGACAGTATGCATGTCCTGTCCCCTATCCCCAGCTTTTCTCTGGCTGCTTCTCTGTCGGCCTCGATTATCTTCGAGGATACCGGATTGCCGACGATGACGGTCTTTTCGGGCTTGCCTATCTTCTGCTTTGCATCCTCATTGGGAGCCAGTATCAGGTCGACCTTCTTTGAAAGGATCCTGGTGGTGACTCCGGGAAATGAGTTCTGCTCATGGATCGCGGTCTTTATTCCCAGTCTCGACGCCTGCATGACGACCGGGCCGCTGACGTAACCTCCGCAGCCTATCACTATATCGGGTCTGAACTTCCTGAGGAACCTTCTGGCCTCTATGCTGGATTTCACTATGAGCCTGAGGGAATTCAGATTGAAGAGGATGTCCTCCCACTTGAAGCTCCGCATGAATCCCCAAACGTCAATTGGAACGAGCTCATATCCGCGCGAAGTCACCAGACGGTTCTCCATCCCGTCTTCCCTTCCCATGAATCTGATCTCTGAGCCGGGCTCACGCCTGACTATCTCGTCAGCTATCGCAAGTGCGGGATTGACGTGCCCCGCGGTACCGCCGGCAGCTATCACAGCCCTCATAGTTCTGTGTCCTCCGTTTCGGATACTTCGCCTTCACTTACATTGCTGTACCTGGCGACCGAGAGAACGACCCCTACCGCACACAGCAGCAGGAGTATCGAAGTGCCTCCCTGACTGAAGAAAGGAAGGCTTATTCCAGTGTTCGGTATGGATGCCGTGACGACGCCTATGTTCAGGATCGTCTGCGTTGCTATCTGTGAGATGACTCCCGCGACGAGCAGCGTGCCGAACCTGTCTTTAGCCTTCATGGCGATGTTGATCCCTCTGAGGAAGAACATCACGAACAGGAAAATGATTATGAATACTCCCATGAATCCGATCTCTTCGCAGATTATGGAGAGGATGAAGTCGTTCTGAGGCTCCGGTACGTATAGCTGCTTCTGTCTGGAGTTTCCGAGGCCGAGCCCGAAGAACCCGCCGGAACCGATCGCAAGCAGTGCCTGGTAGATCTGCCAGCCTTCCGATTCTCCGCCACCTCCGTTGATCAGCGTCGCGATCCTCTCGCGGGCATATTTGAATTTCTCCAGTTTCCAGATCGCAAGTCCCAGACCTGAAGCTGCAGCCGTTCCGGCGATGAGGAAATGATGTATCTTCGCTCCTCCTATGAGCATCACGACGCTACCGAAGATGATCAGCTGTATGATGCCGGATATATGGGGCTGTCCCAGCATGATGACCGCGGGTATGCCCATCAGGACCATATGCATCATGAATCCCTGCCAGAAATCATTCAGTCTGGTAGGACGGACAGAGATCAGATGGGCAAAAAGTATTATGATGGCGAATTTCATCGCCTCTGACGGCTGGAAAGTGAATCCGCCGAACAGTATCCATCTTTTTGCATCGTTTATCGCGGGCATCGTAAGCGTGATCGCCAGGAGGCCCAGCGCTCCCAGGTATATAAGTCCTGCGAACCTGTGGAGTATCGTGTACGGGATATAGGAGATGATCATCATCATGACCAGTCCAACCGCCGCGAATTTGGCCTGCTTCTTTATGTAGTACAGCGCATCGTTCTTATAGTAGAGCGCATTGGCGTAACTTGCCGAGAACATCATAATAAGGCCGAGCAGAACAAGAATGAGCACGAGAACGAGCATCACTCTGTCTGTCTTCGGGATATTGTTCTTTTTCCCCTTTTCGGACATTTTTATGACGTTTCCTTTCGGTCAGCTGAGTATCGTTAAAAAGATTGAAACAAGGCTTCCGGCAAGGGAGATCAGCGAGAACACCAGCACGATCTTCTCCTCCGACCAGCCGCTCATCTCGAAATGATGGTGGATCGGCGCCATCTTGAATATCCTCTTGCCGTGTGTGAGTTTGAAATATCCCACCTGAATGATGTCGGAGAAAGCTTCGATCACGAACAGCACGCCCGATATCAGCATGAACAGTTCTCTGCCGCACCCGAAGGACATCGCGACGACCGCTCCTCCGAGGAACATCGATCCCGTATCTCCCATGAACACCTTCGCAGGCTTGAAGTTCCAGATAAGGAAGCCTATCAGGGAAGCTCCCACCGCCGTGGAGAGCAGCAGGTTGCCCGGTCTGTTGAGGATGACTGAAAGTACCATGAATCCCGCCGCGGCGACCATCATCGTGGAACCCGCAAGTCCGTCCACCCCGTCGGTGAGGTTGACCGCGTTGACTATGCCGATTATGGAGAACATCAGCAGAGGATAATAGAAGAATCCGAGGTTGATGTCACCCACCACGGGAAGCCAAACCGCAGTATCATCTTCCACCCAGAAATGCATTGCAGCGAGATATGCGGCAGATACCACGATCTGCAGAACGATCTTCTGCTTCGCCGTCAGTCCCAGGTTCTGATGATTATGGATCTTGTGATAGTCGTCGTCGAATCCGATCAGGGCAAAAGCGACGCAGCAGACAAGGTTGATCAACAGCCTCTTCCACTCCACGCTCAGCGGAGAACGGAAGTACTCCCGTGAGAGAAGTCCGAGGATGACATACCCGCACACGGAGGCGATGACAGTCCCCGCTATGAACATCAGTCCTCCCATAGTGGGTGTGCCTTCCTTGTACTTATGCCAGGTAGGTCCTATATCGTTTATGACCTGTCCCATCTTTACCGCTCTGAGCCAGGGCACGAGCTTGTATCCTGTCAGCCATGAGATGAGAAACGCGATTACCGCAGTTATGATAGCCGAAATGATCATATCAATCGTTCTCCCCGCTAAAGATCTTGATGATATCTTCCAGTGCCATGCCTCTGGATCCCTTGAACAGGATCGTGTCGCCCGCGCCGGATATACCCAGCAGGAATTCGGCAAGTTCCTTCTTGTCATCAAAATGCCTGACCGTCGGACATCCTGCAGCTTTGGCTTCCTGCGCTGTGAGTCTTGACATCTCACCATAGCACAGAACAGCGTCTATGCCGAGTTCCCCGGCCAGTTCGCCTGTCCTTCTGTGGGCATCCTCCGATACGGCTCCGAGCTCCAGCATGTCGCCGAGGACCGCTATCCGGTGTCCGTCGCAGCTGAGATCCGAGAGTATCCTCAGCGCTGCTTCCATCGATTCAGGAGCTGCGTTGTAGCAGTCCTCTATGACGGTGATGTCTCTCACCTTCCTGAAGCGCTGACGCATTCCCGCAGGTTCGTAGTCCGACAGTGCCGCGGCACACCGCGCCGGATCGAATCCGAGCCGTGTTGCCAGAGCATATGCAGCTATCGCGTCCTGTACATTGTTGATCCCGGAACAGGGTATCACCGCCCTGAACACGCCGTGTTCCCTGTCCACTATGTCAAATTCCGACGGAAAACTCTTGCACGAGATGTTTCTGGCAGCTACATCGTAGTCGCCGTCTTCTACCCCGAATGTCACAACGGGAACGGGGATGCGGTCGACTGCTCCGGTAAGATAAGGATCGTCTCCGTTTATGACCAGGAATCCGTCTTTGTCCATGCCGTCTGTGATCTCAAGCTTGGCCTTGAGTATGTTCTCTCTGGAGCCCAGCATCTCTATGTGGGAGACTCCGATGTAAGTGATTATCGCAGCATGGGGCTTTCCGCATTTGGAAAGCCTGCTTATCTCTCCGAGGCTGCTCATTCCCATCTCAAGGATGGCAAGTCTGGTATCGTCATCCATACGGAACACCGTTTCGGGCAGTCCGATCTCATTGTTCCTGTTCTCAAAGTTCTTGAGAGTATTTCTGTCAAATGACGAGAATATCGCCGCCACCATCTCCTTGGTAGTGGTCTTGCCCACCGAGCCGGTAACACCTACAACGAGAGGCTTGAACTGATCGCGGTAGTTGCCTGCCATTGCGCACAGCGCGTCTTTCGTATCCTCGACCAGGATCATCCCTTCCCCGCTGCCTCTCGATACGACGGCTGCTGCGGCTCCGCTGTCCAGTGCCTGCCGGGCATAATCATTGCCGTCAAAATTGTCACCTACTATGGCAACGAACACGGAACCGGGAGTCACCTGTCTGGAATCCGTGACGACTGTGTCGACAGGGATATCGGGGACATACGATGATGTCAGGCCGTTCATAAGGATTCTGAGGCTGGTAGGTTTCATAGGCAATCCGTCTCCGCGGAAGATCCTTCCGCGGAGCATTCTCCTTTTCGAAGTAGTATCTGTATCAGCGTATCCGCTGTTCCCGTCAGTTCGTCAGTCGTTCATATCAGACAGGATGAATCCGACTTCTATGACCGTGCCTTCAGGAACGCTCTCACCCGCAGGAATGCTCTGTGACATGACCTCTGCTGAGTTGGAAGAAGAGCCCGTAGCCTTCAGGTTGAGACCGAGAGACTCAAAGACGGACTTGACGTAACTTGCCGTATATCCCTTGATATCCGGGACAACAACGGTCTTGGGCTTGGAGTCGTCGGTGTAGAGGAACACGGTAGAACCTTTTGGTATGTAGATGCCTCCCTGAGGCGACTGGGACACGACCGTCGTCCCGTCTCCCACCACCTTGTAATTCAGTCCCTTTTTCTGAAGCTGAGCCTTGGCATTGGTGAGCGAGATCGTGTTGAGGTACGGTTCGTAAACGTCCACTGTCTCCATCTCTTCATCTGTGTAGACAGCCTCGACGCCGATGTACGGCAGCGTGTATGACATTACCGAAGCAACTACGGGTGCAACTATATTGCCGCCGAATATCGAGTAGCTGTGCGCGCCGTCATAGAGTATCAGACATATGACCTGTGGGTCGTCCGTCGGGCCGAACGCACAGAAGGAAGCGACGTTCTCATTGTTGGCGCTGTTGAGTTTCTCAGCCGTTCCGCTCTTTCCGCCGAGACGGAATCCGGAAACGTACGCATTGCTGTTCTCCGCGACCTGCTCCAGGACCTGACACATGGTCCTTGAAGTCTCCTGGCTTATCACCTGGCGCCTTACTGCAGTGCTCTTCTGTTCGATGATGTTGCCTTCCGAGTCGAGGATCTCCCTCACGACGTGAGGCTCCACGAGGTATCCCCCGTTTACAGCCGCTGCAAAGGCAGTGATCAGCTGGATCGGCGTGATGGCGTTCGACTGCCCGAAGGAACAGCTCGCCAGCTCGACGGGCCCCATTTTGGAAGCTGTGTAGTAGCTGCTTGAGGATTCCGCCGGGAGATCGATCCCTGTTTTTTCCGTCAGGCCGAATGCCTTGAAATAGTTGTAGAAGGTCTCCCTGCCCATAGCCAGTCCTATCTGTATGAAGGCCGAGTTGCAGGAGTTGATCGTTGCGTGGGTGAAATCCTGGTCTCCGTGAGCGCGGGAGTTCGCGTCGGATATAAAGATGTTTCCGGTGATGTGGGTGCTGCCGTAACAGGTGAATCTGCTCTCTGTGGTGCATGTGCCGCTCTCGAGAGCCGCGCTGGCGGTGACGACCTTGAATACCGAACCCGGCTCATAGATATCGCTTATCGCCTTGTTGCGCCACTGGAACTCCTGGGCACTGCTGAGTGCCGTGAGATACTCTTCGGGATCCTCTACCGCCTCAAGTTTTCTGTTGAGGAGATCGGAGTAGATCTCGAGAGGATCGTTGGGGTCGAAGTCCGGCTTTGAGGCCATAGCATATATGGATCCGTCGTTCACGTTCATGACGATCCCGCACGCGTAGTTGGAGATATTGTGCTCTCTCACGGCCTCTTCCAGAGCCTGCTCAAGATATCTCTGTATGTTGGCATCGATCGTCAGGACCAGATTATAGCCGTCTTCCGCCTCCGTGATGCTCTCCATCTGGTAGTACATATCCTTGCCGTTGGCGTTGACAGCTGTAAGTATCCTGCCGGAGAGACCGGAAAGGTATCTCTCATAATATGATTCCAGGCCGTACAGTCCGTTGTTGTCCGTACCGACGAAGCCTATCACCTGGGAAGCCATGTTACCGTAAGGATAGTACCTCTTGGTGTCCTGCGTGAAGGTTATGCCGGTGATCTTGTTCTCCCTGATGAAATTCTCGATCTCATCCTTTACGGGCTTGTCGACTTTTCTCTTGATTATGGAGTAATAACTGTCCTCATCGCACTTGCTGCGGACAGTCTCATAAGGCACATCGAGGACCTCGCTGAGGAACTGGGAGATCTTATCCCTGTCATCCTTGCTCTTGTCCGTGTCATCCTTCTTTATGTGCTTGGGATCCAGGGCTACGGTCCATACCGTCGCGCTTCTCGCCAGGACGTTCATGTTTGTATCGTAAATAGTGCCGCGGTCCGCCGAGATGGTAGTGTCTCTCAGCTGCTGCGACGTGGCGAGTTCCCTGTAATAATCGTGCTTAATTAAAGAAATATACGCAAGCCTCACTGTCAGGACGATGAAGAGGGTTACAACCGCTGCGGTGAAGATCATCAGGTTGTTCTTCATGTTCCCTGTCTGGGACTTGCGTCTTTCAATCTTGTCCATATTATGTTAATCTCCCGTGACGGAAAAAGTACGAGAGCTAATTCTCAAAAAGCTGCATGACGGTAGAAAGGAAGGTCGCTACGTTGAGCTGAAGTGTCTCAGTCTCTTCCTCAACGATCTTGTTGGTGTTCTCCAGATTGACATACTCGATCTGCGCAGGAGAAAGGCGCACCAGACCAAGTTCGTTCTCTGCGAATTCCTCCGCAGTCTTCATGGATACCATGCTCTCTATCTGATAGTCGAGATAGACGTTTTCGCTCTGGATCTCGACGAGCTCTGAATTCTTTTTCTCGATCAACGCTTTTGTTTTTGTCAGCATCATATTGCTGTAGACAGTATACACTGCGAGGACAGCAAGGACAACCGTCAGAGCCACGAGTTCGATGACGAACTTCCTGTCTGCAGCTGCCTTCAGTTCCTTGCCGGTCTTGACCACGCGTATGCGCTGAGGCCGGCTCTCTCCTTCAAACCGGGAGATGTCATAAGCTACACTGGTATCCATGCTTTCCTCTCTATATCTTCTCTATTATTCTCAGTTTCGCGCTCCGTGACCTTCTGTTCTCTTCCAGCTCATCGCTGTCTGCAGTGATGGGCTTTTTCGTTACGGCAACAGCCTTCGGCTTTCCGCCGCAAACACATACCGGGAATTCAGGAGGACAGGTGCATCCGGTCATCTTCTTGCTGAAGAACTGCTTAACGATGCGGTCTTCTATGGAGTGGAAGGTTATCACGCAGAACCTTCCCTTCGGCGCCAGAAGTTCAAATATGCCTTTCAGCCCCTCCTGCAGTGCGTTCATCTCGTCGTTCACGGCGATTCTCAGCGCCTGAAAGGTCTTCCTTGAAGGGTTCTTGTCCCTGCGCCTCACTGCCGGCGGCAGCGCCGAGATCACGATCTCGCTCAGCCTGGTGGTGCTGTCTATCCATTCTCCGCTTCTTGCGGCGATGATCTTATCCGCTATCTGGGCCGCATAACGCTCTTCCCCGTAATCCCTGAGGATCCTGCACAGCTCCTCAAAAGAAGCTTCATTCACTATGTCCGCCGCAGTCTGTCCGCTGTCGGACATCCTCATGTCGAGCCGGCCTTCCTTGCTGTATGAGAATCCTCTCTCGGCCGTATCCAGCTGATGGGAAGAAACACCAAGATCCAGAAGCGCTCCGTCTATCCTGCCTGTGTATTCGGGCAGCGTCTGCAGTGCGTCTCTGAAATCGGACCTTATGACCCTTGCATTGGGAAAAGCACTGAGTCTTGCAGAGGCAGCTTCCACCGCTTCGGGATCCTTGTCCAGGCAGATCAGTTCCCCCCGTTCTGATAGTTCCGAGGCTATCCTGAACGAATGCCCCGCACCTCCTGCGGTGCCGTCAAGATATATGCCGTCTTTTTTTATGTTCAGGCCTTCGATCGTCTGCTCAAGAAGTACGGGAATATGTCCGAAACCGTCCATCAGATCTCGTTCTCCTCAAGTCTCTGCTCGAAGGACTTGCTGTCGTATCCCTTCTTGGTCTCCAGCCAGCGGTCCCTGTCCCAGATCTCAGCTCTGTCCATGACACCGATGACCGCCACGTCCTTATCCAGGTTCGCGCCTTCCCTGAGGTTCTGCGGAAGAAGTATCCTGCCCTGCTTGTCAGGTTCCACTATACAGGCGTTCGGGAAGATAAAGTGCTGCAGTTTGCTGGCCTGTGCGAGAGGGAGGCTCCTTATCCTGTCGCAGATCCTCTCCCATTCGGTCATGGAGAAAACTGCAAGGCAGTCATCGGACCAGAGGGTTATGCAGAAGCTCTCGCCGAGTTCATCTCTCATCTTCGCAGGCATGTTCATCCTGCCCTTTGCATCGATGTTGTGAAAGAACTCACCGAACAGCATCGCCTTCCCTCCTTCCTCTCATTTTTGTCGAAAAGTGTGTTGAAACTGTTGAAAACTACCCACTTTTAACCTTTTTAAGGTTTTTTAAGGAATATTTACCCACATTATCCTTTTTTTAAGGTTTTGTGTCAATAGGAAAGGCATGTCAAAAACGAAGTAAAGCCGAAAAAAGACAACAAAAAAAGCCCGGAACAAATCCGGGCTTGATGACGCCTGTATCTTAGCTTATTTGTCTTTCTCTTTTTCTCTGCCGGGCACGTTGCCTCTGACGCTGAGTCTGGCGGTCTTTACCTGATTGAAGACCACCATCAGCGCATCTTCCGCCTTCTTGAGCGCATTCTCGGAGAACTCGATCGCCTGGCGCTCGCTCTCCTTGGTCTTCTGCTGCGCCGCGGAGATCATCTCATTGGACGCCTTCTTTGCCGCCTTGAATATCTCTTCCTCGCTTATCATCTGCCTTGCGCGGACTTCGGCCTTCTGTATGATGTCCTCCGCCTGGTGCTCAGCCTGCTCGATGATCGAGTCCCTGTCGAGGACCACTCCCTTCGCGTCCTTTATCTCCTGAGGCAGATTGCGCCTGAGTTCGTCGAGAAGGTCCTGCATCTTTTCCACATCGACCAGCTTGCGGTTGGAGAGAGGAAGCGAAACGCTCTCGCTGAGAAGATCATCCATTCTGTCAAGGATCTTGTCCAATGTCATTGCTTTTTCCCGCCTTTCACTAGTTTTTCTGTTATCTCTTCACTTATAGGTTCCGGAACGAAACGGGAAACGTCTCCGCCAAACGAGGCCACTTCCCTGACAACACTGGAGCTGAGGAACATGTATTCCTGAGCAGTGTTTATGAATACTGTCTCGATATCAGGATTGAGTTCCTTGTTGATCAGGGACATCTGGAACTCATACTCGAAATCCGATACCGCCCTCAGTCCCTTGACGACTGCCACGGCGCCGTTGATGCGGCAGAAATCCATCAGCAGACCGTCATATGAGTCCACGGAGACATTCTCTATCCCCTTCGTGGATTCCTCTATGAAATGTACTCTCTCCTCCACCGTGAAAGTAGAGTTCTTCGCCGTGTTCTGGAGAACGACCACAATGACCCTGTCAAAAAGCTTTGAAGCTCTCTTGATGATGTCCAGATGGCCTTTGGTGACGGGATCGAAACTTCCCGGGCATACCGCAGTTTTCATTCTGCTTCAGCCTCCTTCCTGGTGTAAAGCCAGATGGATGTGTTGCCGTAATCATATTTCTTTTTGAGGATCAGCTCATCGCTCTCCTCAGGGAGCACCGCTTCCTTCTCCGCCTCCACAGCCGCGAATCCGCCGTCCTCGAGCATCTTTCCGAGATACTCCACCAGCCCGCCGGCTATGTCCTTCCTGTAAGGGGGGTCAGCGTAGATGAATCCGAATTTGGTGCGGTTGCGCTGCACATATCTGAGCGCATCGGTCTCCGCGACTGATGCCGCCTTGAAAAGGCCTGTCCTGTTGAGATTCCTCTTGATCACGCCGATCGCATCGCGCGAGTTGTCCACGAACACGCAGTGGGAAGCGCCTCTGCTGAGTGCTTCGATCCCCATCTGTCCGCTTCCCGCGAACAGATCCAGCATCGTGGTGCCGGGTATCTGAAACTGAAGTGCGGAGAATATGGCCTCCTTGGCTTTCTGGGAAGTCGGGCGGACGATGTCCTCCCCCGGCAGTGTCTCCAGAGCCATGCCTCTCGCCGTTCCTGTATTAACTCTCATTATAACCTCTGAAAAATCATATCCGATTTAGTTTATCCGTCTGCGCCGACTGCAGTCAAGGGTGAAAATGCTTCCAGACGGCAGCTGCCGCCTTTCTGGTCATGCCGGCAGCTTCGCGGAGTTCCTCCTCCGAAGCCTGGCTCACCGCAGAGACGGTCCTGAAGTGCTTCAGCAGCGCCTTCGCCCTGGCTTCCCCTATTCCTTCTATATCCAGCAGGGATGACCGGAGCGCTTTGCTGCTGTGGCTCTTGCGTTCGTAACCGATAGTGTAGCGGTGGACCTCGTCCTGCATCTTTGATACCAGGGTAAAGACGCTCTTGTGCATGGATACCGCGATCTCGCCTTCCAGAGAGACGATGGCTCTGGTCCTGTGCTTGGAATCCTTGACCAGTCCGAACATAGGCACATCCGCAAACGAGCTGTCCGCCAGAGCCGCGGTGAGCGTATCAAGATGTCCTCTTCCGCCGTCCAGAAGGATCAGATCCGGTTTCTCGGCGAAACCTTTCGAGCCTTCATCGCAGCGCGCGATCCTTCTCGAGATCACCTCGGTCATCGAAGCGTAGTCGTCTATGCCTTCAACGGTCTTGATCCGGAATCTGCGGTATTCGGACTTGCGCGGCTCTCCGTTGATGAATACCGCCATTCCGCCCACAGCCTCCTCGCCGTAGTTGGATATGTCGTAAAGCTCGACTCTTCTCGGGAACTCGTGCATCCCAAGCATGTTGGCAAGCTCTCCGAGAGCTGCTTCGTTTCTGGACCTTCTTCCGGATTCCCTCTTTATCCTGTCCGCCGCATTGCTGTAAGCCATCTCCACGATAGCCTTGCGTTCCCCTCTGGAAGGTACAGAGATGGAGCAGGCACCGGACCGGTGCTCCGCCAGCCACATGCGCAGCTGTTCCTGATACTCCAGAGGACTGTCGCAGAGTATCTCTCTGGGGATCTCGTTGCCGGTCAGGTAGTAGTGAGTTACGAACTCCTCCCTGGCCTCATCTATGTCGGATGTGTCGTAGATGAGCGATTCGTCCTTGTCCACGAGTATCCCATCCCTGAACTTGAGCACATCGGCGCATACCATCTTCTCGTTTCCTGCGAACGCAAAGACATCCATGTCCCTGTCGCTCTCATTCTTGACGACCTTCTGCCCCTCCTCAAGTTTCCTCACGGAGATCATGCTGTCCCGGTATCTCGCCGCCCTTTCGAACTCGAGATTCTCGCTGGCAGCCCGCATCCTCTCCTCCAGGATCCTGAGTATCTCTCCGCTTCCCTTTAGGAGCATCGTTACCGCGCTGTCCACCAGTTCGCGGTATGCCTCCTGCGAAATGCTGCCGACACAAGGCGCGCAGCATCTTCCGATGTGCGCGTTCAGGCAGGGACGCCTGCGTCTGTTCTTTTCGAAATCCGATGTGCACGTCGGCAGGCGG
>CACYBC010000020.1 GCA_902772615.1 uncultured Ruminococcus sp. | reverse complement strand
GCGATTTCTGACACGCCATACATCCGGTGCAGAAATTGAGATCCTTCTCAGCCAGCGACAGGAACTCCGCGTTGTTTCCGGCATCAGATGCGCCTCTTACGATCTCGTGAGCCAGGACTGCCGAATTGCTCGTGACTCTCAGACTCGATGATATCACTAAAACGTTCTTTCCCATTTTGCTTATCCTTGAAATAATCATTACCTGAAGCGGATACCCGCAATAATAACATATTCCCATTATATCCGAACATTTTTAGGATATCCCTTGTCGGTTGAAACGAAAATACCCCGCTTTCCGCGGGGTATTTTGTATTTTGTTACATTAACTTATCAAAGCGGAAGGTCTGAAGTGGGAAGTTCCACCGGAAGCCAGCTCATGAATATCTGTATCCATTTGTCCCAGTACTCCCAGATGTGTTCTCCATACGGCTCCTCATAGTAGCAGTACCTGAACGGATCTCCCGGAAGGCCGCGGAAGAAATCTCTCATGTGCTGGGCCATCTCCAGGTTTCTGTCAAAGCTGCCGCAGGTATGGAACAGCGCAGGCAGGGGTCCGCCCTTCTCCATTGCCTGTCTAGCCAGGAGATACAGGTCCTCTGCAGTCTCCCTAGGATCCTCTCCGAGTCCGAGGCCCCAACAGAGCAGGTGTCTTGCATCCATCACAGCGGACGGGAACTCCTCATTCGAGTTCCTTGCATGAAGACCTATCGGTCTCATATACGCGTGATTGCCATTGGAGATCGCCCCGATGGCCGCATACCGATCCGGATATGTCAGTCCTATCTTTGCGGCGCCGTAACCTCCCATAGAAACGCCTGCCACGAAAGTATCCTCCCTTCTGGAAGACACACAGTAGTGGTCATTTATGATCTTTGGAAGTTCCTCTGTCAGATAGCGGAAGAACGCCTCTCCATGCACCATATCGGCATATCCCGACAGCTGTGCCGAAGGCATCACGACAGCGACCTTCCTGTCTGTGCTGTAGCGTTCGATCCCGGTATACCTGAGCCAGTGGCTGCAGTCGTGGCTGGTACCGTGCAGCAGATACAGCACCGGATAACCGTTCTTCGGAGGCAGAGGTTCCGCCGGAGCAAGTTCTCCTTTGTCGGGAAGGGTCACATATACCGTCTGGTCCATTGAGAGGACCTCGGAGTAAAAATCAAGTCTGCTCAGTGACATTATGTCCTCTCCTCCTTCCACCACTGCATGAATGCGGCGAGCTCATCCGACCAGGTCTTCCAGCCGGAGGATCCTTCCGCCGTTCTGAATTCAGCTCCTAACGCCCCGGCTATCTCAGCCGCAGCTGAAGCATCGTCATCGTTCTGCGATGAGAAGATATAGTACTTTCCTGCTGATGCGCCGCGGCAGAGTTCCCTGAAACTTTCTTTCAGGGCTGCCCTGTTCTGAGGCTCTCCGTAGAGATTCTCCAGTCTGTTCTCAGTGAACCACCCTCCGGCTTTCCGGTCGGGAGAATACATCCCAGAGAAAGACGCTGCGGCGCCGAACAGATCGGGCTCCTCGATCGCCCAGCGAAGAGCGGCATTCCCCCCGACGGAAACGCCGGCTATTGCCATCTTTCTGTCATCTGTGGGCAACCCTCTCATATATGTGCGTATATACTCTGCAACATATTTGAGAGACTGATAGAACGGATATCCAAGTGCCATGTCGGTGTAGCATCCCTGATGGCAGGGCACCAGCACAGCCGCGGTCCTGTATGCGTCGCAAAGCACCTTGAGTTTCGTGGATGTGAGCCAGTTCCGTCCGCTCTCTCCTTCCGGTGAGAGAAGGATAAGGGTTGATTCTGCTCCGGAAAGCGTTCCGTCTGCGGATTCCGGAAGAACGACCCGGAACTCTGACGCCATGCCTATCCTTGGGCAGAAATAATCCTGAGTGATTATTGCCATCGCAATTCCTTTCCTGTGGCAAAAAGATCATTGATATGTCTTTTAACAGGGAAGCCCGGCTGTCTTGTGCCGGGCTTCCCTGTTCTGTTTCTCAGCCGAGCAGATATCTGTTGATATCGAGCAGGAATGTGGTCTTCTTATCGATGTATGTGGTGGGCTTTACCTC
>CACYBC010000019.1 GCA_902772615.1 uncultured Ruminococcus sp. | reverse complement strand
ACGATGGTCCTCATGGAGGAGGCCTTCGATCCGGAGCGTCCGCGTCTGATCAGGACCACACCGTTCTTCGGCGCGATAAAAGTCCCCGGAAAGCCTCTCAGCACCATCCGCCATCATCTGTCAAAAAGAATGGTCGGCAGACACATCGTCTGGCACTACAATGACGGGATGTCGCTGCAGCACATCTATTACTCTCCCACAGTCGTCAGAGCCAGTCCCGGTCCGGGAAAGACTCAGGACGATATGCTCGAGGAGCGCTTCGGACTCGCGCTCAGGTCTGACGATCCCGAGATCCGCGCGCGGGCGGAAGCCGGCATAAGGGAATTCAAGGAGCGCAACGAGTGGTATCCCTTCTATGAAGAGGAGTGCTTCCACGTCTGGATCAGCGAGAAGCTGAATGTCTTCTGCTTCGTGGAGGAGAACATGACCCTCCGCTCACCCGGTTTCTCCAGCGGCGGCGGCGGGATACTCCTGCTTCAGGATATCGACCGCTGCGTTGACGTAGGTCTGAGCTTCTCCGCCGGAGAGTACTATCTGTGCTCCGCATTCGGCGAAGAGAACAGCGTTCCGGATCCCCTGGACACTGCGGAATCCCCCTACGACTGGTCAGTGCTCAAGGCCATGCCCAGCGTGCACTGGGAGATACCCGAGGAGTGATGCCTCTTTCAGAAAGCGCAAGGGCGGGATCGGGGATCCCGCCCTTTTTCATACGCCGGCAGTATGTGCTATAATCAGGTCATCAATAATACGGGAGGTGGTACGATGACAGTTGATCTATGTATCGAAGGTATGATGTGCGAGCATTGTGCGGCACGCGTACGTAAAGCACTTGAAAATGTGGAGGGAGTCACCTCCGCGGAAGTATCCCTGGAGGATAAAAAGGCGACCGTAGTCTTTGAAGGCAGCGATCCCTCCTCCCTCAGCGCGGCCGTGGAAGCCGCGGGCTACAAGGTAGTAGCTTAATCTTTCCTTCAAAAGGCACGGCCCGGTGAGCCTCATCAGCTCATCCGGGCCGTTTTTTTATCAGTCTTCCTGCGCTTTCTTCTTTGAGAGCTCTCTCATCCTTGCTGCGTGATCCAGCAGTCTCTTCCTTATCCTGAGGGACTTCGGAGTGACCTCAAGGAGCTCGTCCTCAGCCAGATACTCGATGCACTGTTCCAGGGACAGCTGTCTCGGAGGAGTCAGTCTGAGAGCCTCATCGGAACCGGACGCCCTCATGTTGGACACGTGCTTCTTCTTGCACACGTTCACGGTTATGTCTCCGGGCTTCGGCGCGGCTCCGACCACCATTCCGGCATAGACTTTGACGCCGGGTCCTATGAACAGAGCCCCTCTTTCCTGGGCATTGTACAGGCCGTAGGTGACCGATTCGCCGGTCTCGAAGGCGACCAGGGAGCCGTTCTGCCTCATGGGGATCTCGCCTTTTCTCTCGTCGTATTTCTCAAATACGGAGCTCATGATCCCTTCTCCGCGGGTGTCGGACAGGAACTCGTTCCTGTACCCGAACAGTCCCCTGGACGGTACTATGAACTCAAGCCTTGTCCTGCTGCCCTGAGGCGTCATCTCAACCAGTTCGCCCCTGCGGCCGCCGATCTTCTCCATAACGGAGCCCACGGACTCCTGGGGCACATCGCACACCAGTCTCTCATAGGGCTCGCAGACCTTGCCGTCTATGGTCTCGTACAGCACTCTCGGAGGGCTCACCATGAGCTCATAGCCTTCTCTGCGCATGGTCTCGATGAGAATGGAGAGATGCATCTCTCCTCTGCCGCAGACCTTGAAACTGTCGGTCGAGTCGGTGGGTTCCACTCTCAGGGACACGTCCTTGAGCAGTTCCCTCTCCAGACGTTCCTTGAGCTGACGGCTGGTCACGAACTCGCCTTCCGTTCCCGCAAAGGGGCTGTCGTTGACCGAGAAAGTCATCTCGACGGTGGGCTCGCTTATCTTGACGAATGGCACTGGATCAGCCTTTTCCGGTTCGCATACCGTGTTTCCGATGTTTACTTCACCTATTCCGGATACGGCTACTATGTCGCCTACGCTTGCCTTCTCGCAGGACTCTCTGCGGACATCGGTGAACTGGAAGAGCGCGGATACGCGTTCTCTCCTGCCGACAGACGGATCATGGTAGTCGCAGATCCAGACATCTTCTCCTACGTTTATGCTCCCCCTCTCGATCCTTCCCACGCCGACCCTTCCGACATAGTCGTTGTAGTCGACGGAGGATACGAGCAGCTGCAGCGATCCGTTCTCATCTCCCTGAGGAGGCTTTATGTAGTTGACTATCGTTTCAAACAGAGGCTTGAGGTCTGTGCCGGGCACTTCATGCGAATAGCTCGCGGTGCCGCTTCTGCCGGAGCAGAAAAGCATCGGGCTGTCGAACTGCTCCTCGCTTGCACCGAGATCCAGCAGGAGCTCGAGGATCTCATCCACTACTTCATGGACTCTCGCATCGGGGCGGTCCACCTTATTCACGACCACCACCAGCATAAGGCCGAGTTCCAGCGCCTTGGACAGCACAAAGCGCGTCTGGGGCATGGGGCCCTCAGCCGCATCGACCAGCAGCAGAACGCCGTCAGCCATCTTGAGCACGCGCTCGACCTCACCGCCGAAATCCGCGTGTCCGGGGGTGTCGATAATGTTTATCTTGATCCCGTTGTATGTGCAGGAACAGTTCTTTGAGAGGATGGTTATCCCCCTCTCCCTCTCCAGGTCACCCGAGTCCATGACGCGGTCAGCGATCACCTGGTTCTCTCTGAATGCACCGCCCTGTCTGAGCATCTCGTTGACAAGAGTCGTCTTGCCGTGGTCGACGTGAGCGATGATAGCTATGTTTCTAAGGTCTTGTCTGATCATTTTCTCTGATATTAACTCTCAAAAAAACGCCGCACGAGCGTCGTGCGGCGCCGTATCTCAATGATTGGTTTTTAGAACGCGACGCGTTCCCTGAGGAAGTCCCTCAGCGAATCGACAGGCACTCTCACCTGCTCCATGGTGTCTCTGTCGCGGACCGTGACGCATCCGTCGGTCTCGCTGTCGAAGTCGTATGTTATGCAGTAAGGCGTACCGATCTCATCCTGTCTGCGGTAGCGCTTTCCAATGGAACCGGATTCATCGTAATCCACCATGAACTCCTTTGCCAGAAGATTGCGCACCTTTGCAGCGCCTTCTCCGAGTTTCTTGGAGAGAGGCAGCACAGCAGCCTTATAGGGAGCAAGGAAGGGATGCAGATGGAGCACCACTCTCGTGTCGTTCTCCCCTACCTTCTCCTCATCGTATGCTTCCGTCAGGAACACGAGCAGAGCCCTTTCAACACCGATGGACGGCTCGATGACATAAGGCACGTAAGGTTCTTTGCCTTCTTCCTGATAGATGAGCTTCTCACCGGAATAGGATGAATGCTGCGACAGGTCATAGTCGGTCCTATCCGCGATGCCCCACAGTTCTCCCCATCCGAACGGGAAGAGATACTCGAAGTCTGTGGTGCCCTTGGAATAGAAGGCCAGCTCTGCCGGTTCATGGTCCCTGAGTCTGAGATTCTCCTGCTTTATGCCGAGTGAGAGCAGCCAGTCTCTGCAGAAGCTTCTCCAGTACTGGAACCATTCCATGTCGGTCCCGGGCTCGCAGAAGAATTCCATCTCCATCTGCTCGAACTCAAGCGTACGGAAGATGAAGTTTCCGGGAGTGATCTCGTTGCGGAAGCTCTTTCCGATCTGGCATATGCCGAACGGCACCTTGCGGCGGCTGGTCCTCAGCACGCTCTTGTAGTCCACGAAGATTCCCTGGGCTGTCTCGGGGCGGAGATATACATCGACTCCGCTGTCCTCGGTAACGCCCTGGTGAGTCTTGAACATGAGGTTGAATTTCTTGATGTCGGAGAAATCACTGGCTCCGCAGCCGGGGCAGGGTATCTTGTTCTCCCTGATGAAAGCGACCATCTCTTCATTGGTCATGGCTTCCACGACCACATCGTTCCCGGTCTCCTTTGCCCATTCCTCGATGAGCTTGTCTGCGCGGTGTCTGCGTTTGCAGCTCTTGCAGTCGATCAGAGGATCATTGAAGTTTACAACGTGACCGGAGGCTTCCCAGACACGGGGATTCATGAGGATGCCCGCATCCAGTCCGACGTTCGTCGGGCTCTCCTGGACGAATTTCTTCCACCAGGCTGACTTGATGTTCTGTTTGAGAAGCGCGCCAAGAGGACCGTAGTCCCAGGAGTTCGCCAGTCCGCCGTAGATCTCACTGCCGGGGAATATGAACCCTCTGTTCTTGCACAGCGCCACGATCTTATCCATGGTCTTCTCTGTCTGTAACATTCTCTGTACCTCTGTATCAATTATTAATATTAGTTGTGTTCTCAAAGCTCGCAGTCGACGGAAACGCTTCCTTCCCTGACCGCGTGCATATAGGGCTTGACCACACCGCAGTGGTACGGGTCGTTCTGGTACTCATCTAGAGCCTCTCTGCTCTCAACGTCCACCAGAAGTATCACGTCATAGCTCCTGTCCGACATCAGAAAATCCGTGCCGACCCATATGTTTCTGATCGTCGGAACGTTTCCTTCCATCGAACTGAGTATTTCTTTTGCCTTTTCCTTTGCCTCGTTGCTCCTGTCCTTGAGCTTGAAGCATACTATGTGTCTAATCATCTCAGCACCTCTTTTACATCGAAAATCAGTATATCATAACCTTGTCATTTTGAACATATATTCACTGCTTATTTGTGCTTACTGCACATCTTCCGGCTCTGTATTATTTCTGATTTTGACGTTCTAATCCTGCCCCGTCCATGATAATATTAATAATGTATATACATGGTATGGGGGTATATGTTCCCTATGAGTGAGAGCACTGTGAATTATTCGCGTTATGCTTCGTTCGATGTCCCGGCCGACAAGGTCTGGGATGTTTTGATGCGCTTTGACGACAGCAGTCTCTACAGATGGGAAGGCCAGAAGATCAGGCAGACATCGGAACGTTCCTGCGCCGGCACCGTGCTGTTCCTGGGCTCATATTACCGCCTTAACGCTGCTCCCTATGACATAAGACTGTCCTCTTCCGACTCAAGGCTCGGTCTGAGGGTCAAGCCGGCAGAGAACGGGTGCACCATTATAGTCGCGTGCGCGGTTCCGGCAGGCTCCGGGATGGGCGAGGCGGATCTCGACGCGTTCCTGAACAGGATAGCGCGGGCGGTGGATCCCGCACCTGCCGCTGTGCCTGTCCGCGAAGAAAAACGCCCCGACGTGCCCGTTCGCAACGAAGCACACCCATCCGCCCCCGAGCGGCCAAAGAACAGGCCTCCGCGGAACAGCGGCGGCAGTATTCCCGCTGCGTCTGAAGAACAGCCGGTCCGGAGATCCCGGAGCCGCGGTTCATTTTCATCGTTTGCCATACTGATCATGCTTTTTGCCCTGACTGCGGCGGGCATATTCTTTACCGTATCCTCCCTCGGAAACCACAGGTCTCCTTCTGAGATGCCGGTGATCTCGGACCAGGTCAAAGGTTCTTCCTCCGTCACTCTGGATGCGGCGCTGTCACTGGATCCGGGAGACAGCAGATCTTCCATCGAATCCGCTCTAGGCAGGAGCACTTCGGGCACGAAGGAGGCTTCGATATATCTCAGTTCAGACAAGACCGAGTACGGCACTCCGGCAGTGGCCGTGCAGGTCATCTACAACGGAAACACCTCCGAAAAGATCACTGTTCTGGATCTGAAGCAGGCGTCCTCCATCGGTCTGGTCACAGGCAGCAGCCTGTCCGCCGGCACCCCGGAGGAACTTCAGGAGCAGGCAGGGACTCCCGTCTCAATGGTGCGTTCGTATTCAGCTGACGGAGTCACCTACCGCGAATATCATTTCGGTTATCTCGACCCAAAATACAATTTCAGTTCTGCATGGTCCGGACAGCTCTGGGCAAGGACCGGATCGGACGGGAGCTTCCTGTCCGGCACGGGCTACGCCTATGACGGTTCCGACCCCGCCTTCCATTCGCAGCTCCCCAGGGATCAAAACAGGCAGTATGATGATTTCGACGCATATATGGCAGACTTCAACGGATACCTGTCCTGTCTCAAATTCAGAGACAAGCCTTACAGGTCCGATGCGCTCAGGATCATTCCCTCCCTGACTCTGTCCCAGCAGATCGATGAGACTTCGCTGTATAACGGCACTTCCGAGTGGAAAAAGGAGGACGGTTCACCCGTATGGACCTACACCGCAGGTTTCGGCATACGTCAGGATTTCGTGATGTTCTCCGCGGTAAACAGCAGGCTCCGTGACAAGGAAGGCCAGCTGGAGGCGTCCGAGTACTCCTTAGTCCGTTCCGGGATGACCTTCACGGAGGCCACGTCCGCGATGAAGATCCTTCCTTCGATGATCTACATAGATCACTCATACATAACCCTCGGTTACGGCAAGATGCTCAGCGGAACGAACGTACTGACGGAGCAGTTCGAATTCTGCGTGCGTCTGTCGCTGACTGACAACATAGTGGAATCGATTTACGACAATACAGGCAAACAGATCATCATCGACTGAGACACGGAGACTAAAATGGACACAGCATCTGCAAAAAAACTAAGAGATTACCTCGGATCCCCTTCCTGGATGAGACTGCTGAAGATAGGCCTTCTGGCCCTGGCCGTCGCAGCTTTTATCCTGGGCTCCGTATTCGGCAGCCGGCAGGCCGATCCTTCCAAGGCGGTCGAGTTCTACCCCGGAGAAGACGAGATGAAGGACAGATATGCCTACATCGATCTTGTGGGTGTCTCAGACTATATCGCCAGCAGGGACAGTGAGAGATGGTATGCCGCGATAGACAGGGACGGATACGGGAACATCGTAAAGATGCCGATCTCTCAGTTCATGTCCCTGAAGGTCCACAATGACTGGTGGTATTCCGATGATGAAGAGTACATCGATCCCACAAGGATCTACGGCATGCCCAACAAGATCACGGATGAACTGGCTGACGTCATCGCCGATGTGTTTGACTACGAATCCAGAGACAAAGTGAAGGACGTGTTCGGGAAATTCTATCTGGACACCACGGAATCTCCTGACTCCAAGATCCAGGGCATACTGATATTCCTCGGTCTGATAGCACTTCTCGCGGATTTCTTCGTGGTCGCGTTCAGTTCGGGCAGGAATCACTTTGCCCGCCGCTGTATCAAGCGCCTGAACCAGCTCGGCCTGACGGACCTCGCGGCTGAACAGCTCGAGTCCCCTCTCACCGAGATCATCGGCAAGGACACCACCAGGATCAGCCAGGATTTCATCTACTGCAGGCCCCAGGGATCGGTCATGGCTCTGAACGACATCCTATGGATGTACGGACACATACAGAGATACAACGGCGTGGTGGTCTCCCAGACACTGCAGGCCGCGGGACGGACTCTCAAGGCGGTCCCGGTATGCCAGGTGGAAAAGGGCAAGGACGGCATAGGCACAGAAGCGTTCTCTCACATAATGGAGGAACTGGCGCAGAAGAATCCGGATCTTATGCTTGGATACTCCCCCGAGAACCAGAAGATCTACAACGACTGGTTCAAAGAGGAAAAAGCGAAGGCAAAGGCTGCAAAGTGATCTCCGGCCGGATCATGTAAGAGGATATCAAGTCCAAACCGGAACATGTTACTCTGTCACTGCAGATCCCTAAGAAAGAAACAAAACAACAGCTGCCTGAGAAGAAATACATTGCAATCGAATAATCCCCCTGACAGCTCCCCACCGGACACGGTGGGAAGTTTGCTTTCAGGAAGGAAGAAGATAATCATGAAAAAAGAAGGTATGTTCTGGCATGTCTTTACTTAAAAAGATCGATGACCGTTTCGGCGACAGTATCATTTGGCAGTTTGTAAAGTTTAACCTGGTATCCTTTAGTATCACGCTGCTGCAGCTTGCTCTTGCCAATCTGCTTCCGCTGATCTT
>CACYBC010000018.1 GCA_902772615.1 uncultured Ruminococcus sp. | reverse complement strand
CCGCCAGGGATCACGGCAATCCCGTGGAACTGGTGATCGTGCCCGGGCAGGGACACGGCTTCTTTGACGGGGACATCTACTACGAAGCCATAGAGCTGTTCTTCCGCAGGACGCTCAGGGAAGAATACTGAGACAGAAAAGAATGAGGAGCTGCGCCTGTCCGCAGCTTCTTTTCCCGTGATGCCGGGACACAGGCGTCAGCATACAGGTCAGAGGGATATGGAGCACTATGTCTGCAGGATCCCGACGCAGGCGGAGATGGCAGTCCGGTGGGACCGCAACATCGCCTCGGCGAAGGGAGACAAAGGTAACTGGATCATATGGAAAGAGGAGACCATCGGTCAGTTCAGGGACGGACTGATCATACCTTACTACGGTTTCCTTGACGGGGAAGCCATATGCGAATGCACGGCTGCCGTGAGCCCTCTCGCGGTCGGCGATCCGGAAGGGCTCGTGGACGGAAAGACCGCATATCTGTCGGCGTTCAGGACCGACCGGGAGCACAGGGGGAAGGGATACTTCTCCGCTCTCTTCCGGTACATGATCTCCGACCTCAGGTCGAGAGGCTACGAGCGCGCGACCCTCGGCGTGGAGCCGCAGGAGACGATCAACAGGCAGATATACGAGTATTTGGGCTTTACGGAGCATATAAAGGATTCGCAGGACACCTATCCCGACGGAACGGTGATCTCTGTCCGGTACTACGCAAAGGACCTGAAAGCCTGAAAAAACGCGGGGAGAGAAGAGATGCAGCCCCGGACGGAGGAGCGGTGAGCATGAACCTCCGATCCGACGATACCTTCGCTGAGGACGAAGAATGGCACAGGGCGTCGGCGGCATACGCCGAGTTCCTTGAAAGATGCAGGGACAGACACGTGCTGTATCTGGAGATCGGCGTAGGCTCGAATACTCCGGTGATCATCAAGTATCTTTTCTGGGCGATGACCATGGAGAACGAAAAAGCCGTGTACGCGTGCCTCAACTTCGACGAGGCCTACTGCCCGGCGCAGATAGAGGACCGGTCGGTCATCATAGACGGGGATACCGCCGAAGTCCTTGAAGAGATGATAAGATATCGGAAATGACAGGAAGAAGATTACCTATGGAGTCTGTTTCAAAGAGCATCATCCTCAGCAACGGAGTCGAGATGCCTCTCGTCGGCCTTGGTACCTGGGACCTGCGCGGACAGGAATGCACGGATACGGTCTGCACAGCCATCGGTCTCGGATACCGGCTCATCGACACGGCACAGATGTATGACAATGAGCGCGAAGTGGGAGAGGGGATCAGAAAGAGCGGGATCGCGAGGGACAAAGTATTCCTGACCACCAAGATATACAGGATAAGCAGCAGTTACGAGAAGGCTAAGGAAGCCATAGACACATCCCTGCAGAGGCTGCAGACCGGTTACGCGGACCTGCTGCTCCTGCACGAACCATACCCGGAGGGACCGGAGATGTACAGGGCTCTCGTGGAGGCTCTCGCTCAGGGAAAGGCCAGGGCCATAGGAATATCCAACTACGATGAGAGATGGTACCGCGGCTTCCTGGAGCACTGCGGCACGGCGCCCGCCGTCAACCAGCTGGAGACGCATGTTTTCTTCCAGAAATGGGACTTCCAGAGGGAACTCGCGGAGCACGGCACAGCCATGCAGGCATGGGCTCCGCTGGCCCAGGGCATCGGAAACGTCGCGGGAAACGAAGTGCTCAGGGAGATAGGGGAGAGATACGGAAAGACCGCCGCCCAGACGGCGCTGCGCTTCCTCGTGCAGAGAGGGATCTCCGTCATACCGAAGTCAAGTCACACCGAACGTCTCAGGGAGAACATCGATATCTTTGATTTCGAACTTACGGAAGAGGAGATGCGGATGATCAGGGCTCTGGACCGGAACAGGACTCTGTTTCCCTGGACCGAGGAGTTCTGAGCATCCGGATGGCAGAAAGGTATGATGACAGATGACTGAAAGCACAGAGATCAGACTGGTAAAGATAGATACGGGTAATTTCCGCGACATAGTGATGCTCGAGGTCAAGGAAGAGCAGAAGAACTTCGTGGCCCACAACGCATACAGCCTCGCGGAGGCATACGCGAACCTGGCGAGAGGCCGCTTCGTGCAGCCCTTCGGGATATACGCGGGAGATGTGCCCGTGGGTTTCCTCATGATCGGCTATTTCCGAAAGGAAGACGCCAGACCGGAGGAGCGGGAGGAAGGCGTCGAGACGATGGACTTCGAGTACGGAAACTACCTTTTCTGGCGCTTTATGATAGACAAGGAGCATCAGGGCAGAGGATACGGCAGAAAAGCCATGCAGCTTGCCCTCGACTACATACGCACTTTTCCCGCGGGACCGGCGGAATACTGCTGGCTCTCCTACGAGCCGAAGAACGAGGCAGCAAAAGAACTGTACAGATCATTCGGTTTCGTCGAAAACGAAAGGCTGCCGCAGGGGTGGGATGAGATCCCGGCGCTGCTGAAGCTGTGAACCTGACATGCAGATCCGGCACCGCAGTTAAAAAGATGAGCCGCAGGCAATGCCTGCGGCTCTTTTGATG
>CACYBC010000017.1 GCA_902772615.1 uncultured Ruminococcus sp. | reverse complement strand
ATCCCGTCAAGCGGACTGATCAGGCCGTGAAGGACATGGTACAGTCCTTTGTATTCTCTCGTCTTTTCTATGGAACTGACATCCCGGGGGCTCTCCACCACGCAGATCATGCTCCTGTCGCGGTTAGCGTCGCTGCATATGGAGCATTCCTCGGTATCAGTCAGGTTATGGCATATCGGACACTGGTGCACATTCTGTCTTGCTTCCGCGATGGCCTGGGAAAACTCCATTGCCTGCTCTTCCGGGATATCCAGGATATGATACGCAAACCTCGACGCGGATTTTCTGCCCACGCCGGGAAGAGCTGCGAAACAGTCTATTAGTCTGTCCAAAGTCGGAATCGTATTCGCCATCTGTTCACCTCAGGCCGGGGATCTCTATCCCGCCTGTTATGCTGCCCATTCTCTCCTCATAATCCTTGCTGGCCGCTTCCACTGCAGCATTGACTGCAGCAGCTACCAGATCTCCCAGCATCTCTGTGTCTTCGGGATCAACGACCTCCGGTTTGATGCTGACGGAGAGCACTTTGTGTGAACCGTTCACAGTCGCTTCCACCATTCCGCCTCCGGCGGACGCGGTATACTCTTTTTCCGACAGTTCAGCCTGGGCGGCTTCCATGTCGGCCTGCATCTGATTCAGTCTCTCGATCATTTGATTCCGGCTCTGTTTTCCGTATCCATCCGGTACTCTAGCTTTCATTGTCTATCCCCTCTCCACTTCGACTCCGGCTTCCTGGGCTCTCCTCAGAAAGTCCTCAAATCCATCATCGTCCTTGGTTTCTTTTCTCTCTTCACCGTGCCACGGTCCTACGGGAAGCTTTATCCCTGTGACCACCGCTACGGATTCCTTGATGATCGTCCGGCTCTCTTCATTGTCTCTTATGAATTTGATCGCCATCGGATTAGCTTCTATCAGCAGATGAGTGTTTGTAATATGTGCCAGAGAATTCTTTAGCAGCGCTCCGAGCGTGCGGTTTCTCTCCCTGATCTCCGAAACGCATTCTTCCCACTTGTCCAGAAGACCTTCAGTCTGTGCTTTTACATCTGTTTGTGGCTTTGAGCTGTCATTCTCCTGTTCCAAAGCCAGTCCCCCGGCTGCTGTTTCCTCTTCCCCGTCTGCATCCGGGGTATGCTCAACTGTTTCTTTTATCTCTTCCTTATACGCTGCAGCCGGTTTGATCTCTTCTTTTACTGTCTCTTTTCGTTCGGCCCGAACTTCTGTTCTCCGGTCCTGTCTCGGCTGTCTGCCGTTTCTTCCTCCTGCGAGAGAGATCACAGCAAGTTCCAGAGTTATCTCTCTGTCGAGGGATCTGGCCATCCTGTCAGATGCCTCGCTCAGGACGTCCATACAATCCAGTATCTCCGATTCACTGTACTCTCTGCTGACTTCTTCGTATTTCTTCTGCATATCGGAGGAGCAGTCGTTCAGCGTTACGTTGCCCACCCGCACCATCAGCAGATTTCTGTAATGCCTTATAAGTTCCGGCAGCAGTCGCACAGGATCCATCGAGTTGTTGTAAAGCTCCGAAATGACCCCGAGTGCCCCCGTTATATCTTTTTCCCGGATCCTGGCAGCAAGGTCGAACAGGTATTCCCTGTCAGTGACCCCCGCAAGCCGCTTGACTATCTCTTCATCGACATTGGAATCCAATGACGCACACGTGTCCAGCAGAGAAAGCGCATCTCTGAGCGCTCCATCGGAAAGCCGGGCTATGAGCGACGATGCTTCTTCCGTTACAGAGATCCCCTCCTGAGAAGCGACATATCTGACCCTCTCTGCGATCAGATCCTCAGGGATCCTCTTGAAATCGAATCTCTGGCATCTGGAAAGGATCGTAGCCGGCACTTTTTGAACTTCCGTAGTCGCAAGGATGAACATCACATGCTGAGGCGGTTCTTCCAGTGTTTTCAGCAGGGCGTTGAACGCCTGCATGGTAAGCATATGCACCTCATCCACTATATAGACACGCATATTGCACATCGCCGGAGTGTAAGATGTCTCGTCAAGCAGATCCCTTACATCATCCACCTTATTGTTCGACGCCGCATCGATCTCGGTGACATCCAGAACGGATCCGTTGTCTATTCCCCTGCATATATCACATTCACCGCAGGGCTCGCCGTCTTTAGTGTTGGGGCAGTTGACCGCCTTGGCAAGCATCCTGGCCAGAGTAGTCTTTCCCGTTCCCCTGACACCGGTGAACAGGTATGCATGTCCGGTCCGTCCTGCAGAGACCTGATTCCTCAGCGCGGCAATTATGTCTTCCTGCCCCACAACATCGCTGAATCTGGTCGGACGGTATTTCCTGTAAAGTGCAAGTTTCATGACTACTCATCCTGCCAAAACCGGACGGCAGAAAGACAGGCAAAGTTGACTGCGTCGCACGCGACGCAAGCTTAAGGCTGCTGCGTTCCCGCCCTGACCT
>CACYBC010000016.1 GCA_902772615.1 uncultured Ruminococcus sp. | reverse complement strand
CCTCATAGAAGAGGTCCTCAGGAAGGAATGGGGCTTTGAAGGAGTCGTAGTCACTGACTGGGGCGGCATGGACGACAGGGTGGAGGGAATGCGCGCCGGCAACGACCTGACTATGCCAGGCGGCAGCGACTACATGCATAAGGACGTGGTCCGCGCTGTCCGCGAGGGAAGGCTTCCGGAGGAAGCGGTGGACAGATGCGCCGCAAGGATCCTGGAGCTGATGAAGAAAGAGGCGGAAGTCTTAAGGGAAGAGTATCACGCCGACTATGAGGCACATCATACCGTCGCTCTGAAGGCGGCGGAGCAGGGAACGGTCCTCCTGAAGAATGACGGCGGTCTGCTGCCGTTCAGCCGGGAGAAGAAGACAGCTGTGATCGGATGGATGGCGAAGGACATGCGCATCCAGGGTTCCGGTTCCAGTCACGTGAACGCCATGAAGAAGATCCAGCCGCTGGATCTCATGAGCGAATGCGTCTACGCCCAGGGCTGCAATGAGGACGGATCCACGGATGAGAAACTGCTCGATGAAGCAAGGAAAGCTGCAGCGGAGGCGGAGCAGGTCGTCGTATTCGCGGGACTTCCGGAGAGATACGAGTCCGAGGGCTTTGACAGGGATGACCTGAAGATGCCGGAAGGTCACATCAGGATGATAGAGGCAGCGGTTCAGGGGAATCCCGACACTGCGGTGGTGCTGATCTGCGGAGCTCCGGTGGAGTGTCCCTGGGCTGATGAGGTTAAGGCGGTGCTGTATCCCGGGCTTCCTGGGCAGGGAGGGGCAGAATCTGTGGTCAGGCTGCTCTTCGGGGACGCCGTGCCCTGCGGAAAACTCGCCGAGACATGGCCTTGCCGGTATGAGGACTGCGTGACCTCGTCCTATTACGGCTCCAGAGACGCGGAGTACAGGGAAGGGATCTTTGTGGGATACCGCAGGTACGACGCGGCCGGCATGGAGGTGCGCTGGCCCTTTGGGCACGGCCTCAGTTACACGTCTTTCCGCTATTCCGGCCTTAAGGCGGAAGGAAGGAAGATAAGCGTGACCGTTACGAACACGGGAGAAATAGCAGGGAAAGAGACCGTGCAGATCTATGTGGGACCGGATGGCGACAGGGGATACCGCCCTGTAAGGGAACTGCGGCATTTCGCAAAGATCGGACTTGAGGCCGGAGAGTCAAAGACGGTCAGCTTTGAACTGGATGACAGGGACTTCTCGGTATATGACGGAGGCTGGAAGGTCATCGGCGGAACGTACAGGATATGGGCAGGCGGTTCCAGCAGGGATCTGCCGCTGAGCTGCACCATTGATGTGGACGGAGAGCCTATGCCGGAGACCGTAACCGGCAGCTGGTATCTCGATCCCAAAGGCGTGCCGTCCAGGGAAGAGTGGGAGACAATGCTCGGACACAGAGTGATCCCGGCGGCGCCTCACAGGCGCGGGCAGTTCACCATGGAGGATTCCGTCATGGACATGAAGGACAGCTCCTTCGCCATGAAGATACTCTACAAAGTGATGGAGAACGAGGTCGCGAAGCGCTACGGAGACAAGAAGGACTATTCCGACCCGGTGTTCCGCATGATGATGGAATCCACCGCGAGGGGACCGCTGCGCAGCATGCAGATAAACGGAGGACTGAGGGACGGCATACTGCAGGGACTGCTGGAGATGGCCAACGGACATCCTTTCAGGGGCATCGCAAGGATGATAAAGGGATAATGCTTTACACCATAAAAACAGGGACATGACACGTGTCATGTCCCTGTTTTCAGCGTAAATTAGTATGTTTTATGCGTTTCCCGCTCTTCCGCCGGTCAGCAGATATCTGGCTCCGGCTTCTATGAAGGGATCGGGGACAGAGGTGGAAACTATCACCGCGTCCTCCAGTTTCCCGAAGGAGAATGGGCTCAGATGGCCGAATTTGGAGCTGTCCGCCAGCACATACGGGCTGCTGCTCCTGGATATGGCGGCCTGCTTGGTGGCGGCCTCGCTCTCGTTGGACGTGGTGAAGCCGATCTTATCGTGGATGCCGTTGACCCCCATGAACGCCACGTCGAAATACATGCTCTCTATCATCTCGACGGTCTGCCTGCCGGCGATCGCCTGGGTCTCGGGTCTCACGGGACCTCCCAGAGCTATGGTGGTTATGTCGCGCTCGTACAGAGCGGTGAGATGAGGTATGCCGGGCGTGACCACGGTTATGTTCTTGGCGGTTATGTACCTTATCATCCCGAAGGTGGTGCTTCCGGCGTCCAGGAACACCATCTGGTCGTCGGAGATCAGCCTGGCTGCCTTTATGGCTATGGATGTCTTCTCCTTCTGGTTGAGCTCGCTCTTTATTATCATGTGGGGCTCTTCGCTCTGGATGCTGCTTATCCTGGCACCGCCGTGATAACGGGTCAGCATCCTCAGGCCCTCCATCTCCGCCAGGTCCCGCCTCACGGTGGCTGGGGATACCCTGAGTATCTCCGTGAGCTCCTCCACCGTCGCGGTCTGTCTCTCCGTCAGCGTCTCGGTTATAAGTCTCCATCTGAACTGCTTGGTCATCCGGATGTCCTCCCTGCGAAATGATCACTCGGAATGATCATTTGATCGTTTTATAATATTATAGCACAAATAATGATGATCATTTGTCACAGTTACACAATTATCTATTGTAGCGATTGGAAGATATGTGTATATTCATGGCAGAAAACAACACGAAAGGAGACCGGCAATGATCTACACGGTGACGCTCAATCCCGCGATCGATTACTTCATCACCCTCGGCGGCGAGCTGATGATCGATGAGGTGAACAGGGGAACGGACGAACTGTTCAAGGCGGGCGGAAAGGGACTCAACGTCTCAAAGGTCCTCAGCGTGCTTGGCGTTCCTTCCAGAGCCGTGGCGCTGCTGGGAGGATTCACGGGCGACTTCATCCGGGATTCCTTCCGGGACGATGAGAACATAGAGATAGTGCCGGTCCGCACAGAAGGCAACAACCGCATCAATCTCAAGGCCATGTACGACCACAAGGCGCTGTGCATAAACGGCACCGGCCCCTCCGTAGGCGAGGAGCAGAGGAACGAACTGCTGGATCTGTTCGGCGCGGCAGGGGAGAATGACACGGTTGTCATCAGCGGGAGCATGATGCAGGGGCTCGATGAGCAGTTCCTGACAGACGCGTCGGACATCATCCGCGGAGCAGGCGCGAAGCTCGTGATCGACATGGAGAAGATGAGCCCCGGGACTCTGATCAGGTGCGCCCCGGATCTCATAAAGCCGAATCTCTACGAGCTTGGACTGATACTTGGCACGGAAGGACTGGATCTGCAGACTGCGCCGCAGGCGCTGGACAGACTTGTCGGATCGGGAGTGGGAGCCGTGCTGCTCTCCCTCGGAAAAGACGGCGCGATGTACGTGGACGGCACACACCGGCTGAGGCTGACTCATCCCGACACGGTGATGCTCAACAAGGTCGGGGCCGGAGACGCGATGCTGGCTTCCTTCCTCGGGGCATCCGAGAAGGGAAAAGGCGTCAGGGAAGCGCTGAGATACGGCGGAGCCGCGGGCAACGCCACCGCCTCCAGGGTGGAGGACATTACGGCGGAGGACATAGAGAGGTTCCTCCCGCTTATGGAAGTGTCAGACATGCAGCCGTGAGGGCTGCATCTGAATAGATGAAAGCAATGAAACGTCATTTTCAATAATGAGGAAAGAAAGGGTAAAGCTATGGCAAACCGCAATTACGAAGAGTGGGCGGGCCGTATCATCGAGCTCGTTGGCGGTACGGACAACCTTACCAACATCACCCACTGCGCAACACGTCTGCGCCTGAACGTCAAGGACGAGTCAGCCGTCGACACGGAAAAGCTTGGAAAGCTGGACGGCGTTCTCGGTCTCGAGAACCGCAACGGACAGGTCCAGGTGATCGTAGGACAGATCGTTGAGGATCTGTACAACGCAACTGCAAAGCAGCTGCAGGGAAAGGTAAAGCTCGGAGGCGAAGTGGAAGCCGGTCCCGGAGAGCACAAGACTCTTCTCGAGCGCTTCGCCGGATTCCTGCTCATGATGTCCAGCGTACTCAGCCCGGTCATCCCCGCTCTGATCGCAGCCGGATTCATCACCTGCCTGCTTCTGGTCCTGCAGCTCTGCGGAGTCATGGATCCAGCGAGCTCCACCTATGTGATAGCTAACGCTCTCGCACAGTCAGTCTTCTATTTCATGCCCATCTACGTGGCATACACATCCGCCCAGAAGTTCGGCACAGAGCCTGTCCTCGCGATGGTGCTCGCCGCATGGCTCATCCACCCCGACTGGGTCAACCTGGTCAACGCCGGATCCGAGACCGGATTCACCAGCTACTTCGGGATCCCCACGCTTCTCAGCACCTATAACGGATCGGTGCTGCAGGTGGTCCTCGCGGTCTGGGTCATGTCCAAACTGGACAACTGGCTCAAGAAGGTGCTGCCCAACAGCGTGCGCCACTTCCTCAAGCCCTTCCTGCTGCTGTTCCTGATGTCGCTCATCACGCTGCCTCTGTTTGCTCCTCTCGGCGGACTCGTGACCAACTACATCTATGCAGGACTCGTATGGATCCGCAACACGGTGCCTTGGCTGGCTGTTCCCGCCATCATAATCTTCTCGACAACGGTTGGAACGTTCATGCCCGGATTCCACATGGCGCTCATACCCATCGCTCTGCAGTCTCTTGCCGAAGTCGGATATGACGACCTTATAAACATCTGGTTCTTCTGCTGCACCATCACGCCCGGATTCCTGGCGCTGTGGGTAGCTCTCAAGACAAAGAAGAACAAGCTGAAGCAGTACGGCTTCACATCCACCGTATCTGCTCTGTTCGGCGGCATCTCCGAGCCCACCACATACGGCATCATCTACAAGATGCCCGTGCTCTACGGCGTGTTCTTCGCCAGCGCGTTCATCACATCCATCTACGCAGGCATCGTAGGCCTCAAGTGCTACGGCTTCGGCGGATACTCGCTGACCAACATCCTGCTGTACATGGGACCGAATCATGACACCGCCAACTTCGTCAAGGCTCTTATCGGAGTAGCGATCATGGCAGTCGTCACCTTCGTGGGCGTCTGGGCCACCAAGTGGGACGACTCCGGATACACCGATGAAGAGGACGCATAAGACCGGCCACTTTTCATAGACTCCACTGACAATATGCTGCAGTGCCCCTTGCCTCGGCAGGGGGCACACTGCAAGGACAAACCCACCAGAAAGGCAGACAAGATGAGAAAATACGACAAGGCCCTCGTGCAGGCGATCCGCGATCTGCAGTACACATCGGAAGAAGACGGTATGCAGGTGCTGTTCAAGCCGGTGCCAGACGACAGAAGGGAACACGCGATGGATCCCAGGCTCTACGAGATCGCCGCCAACAAAAAGAAGATGTTCAGCAACAGGGCAAAAGGCGGGTTCCGTCTCTCCAACGAACGCAACCGCCCCGACAAGGTCACCTACGACATCACAGAGACAGAGGTCGTATGCGACGAGAGACTCATCCACGTCAACGGAGACCACTACATAGATCTCTTTATCTACCGCAGAGCGGACATAGGCGATGCCGTGACTCCCGTAATGGTCTATCTGCACGGCGGCGGATTTACCGCCGGAAACATAGATCTGTTCGGAAAGCAGATGGCTTATGTCGCCGAGCAGTCAGGGGCCACGGTGGTTTATCCAGAATACAGGCTCGCCCCCGAAACACCGTATCCCGGCGCCCACGATGACTGCTATGCGGCGGTCAGGTATGTATATGACAACGCCGGAGAGCTCTGCGTGGACCGCTCGAAGCTCATGGTCGCCGGAGACTCCGCCGGCGGCGTGCTGACATGCGCATGCGCGCAGAAGGACATCCTGGATGGCGCGGGGATGATAAGGAAGATATACCTGCTCTATCCTGCACCGGACGGACGTCCTCTCGAAGACATAGATGATTACGTCTGGTCCTATGACAGCTACCCGATGCTTGAGGAACAGCGCGATATAGCCCTCAGCCGGGTGGACAGGATCAAGAACAATATGGTCAAGGGCACGCCTAACCTGTACTGCCAGCAGTACACCGACAGCCATGATCCGATGATATCGGCATATCTCGCTTCTGATGATGTACTCTCCAGGTTTCCCGAGACCGTCATCAACAATGCTGAGTTCGACTATCTGAGGATCAGCGGCGAACAGTTCGCAAAGAAGCTTAAGAGACTCGGTGTGAACGTACGCCTTGTGAAGTACTGCGGATGCGATCACGGTATACTGGATATGATCGGGACCACGGTGCAGGCCGAGGAGATATGCCTGTGCATGGCGGATGAACTTAAGTCGATGTAAAGGAACGAAAATATGGGACTGTTTGACAGATTTCTCAATATAAACAGAATGGCAGATGTGGATCCGGTATGCGAGCCCATGCACGTATATTCTCCGGTGAGCGGATCAGTGATGCCCCTGACTGAGTTTCCCGATCCGGTATTCTCGCAGGGGATCCTGGGCCAGGGATGCGGCATCGAACCTTCCGACGGCAGGATATATGCTCCTGCCGACGGAGAGATAACCAGCGCGCCGTCCACGGGACATGCCGTGGGTCTGGAAAGCGGAGGAATGGACATCCTGGTCCATGTCGGCGTGGACACGGTGGAGATGAAGGGAAAGGGCTTCTCCATTAAGGTGTCTAAGGGACAGAAGGTCAGGAAGGGTGAGCTGCTTCTGACTTTCGACAGAAAAGCGATCGCAGCTGCGGGACATCCGTGCACAGTGGCGGTGGTAGTCACAAATTCGGAAGATCTCGGTACGGCGATATTCACCGACAGCAGTGCCGTGTCGACAGGCGACTGCCTGTTCTGTTTCTGCGAAGACTGAGAATACAAATATGATCAATCGAGGAAGGACCTGGAGGCCCTTCTTTTTTTGCCTGAGGTCCGTCTGACGGCTCCGCAGCTGTGCTATAATCTTCTATATCTCCAAGACAAGGAACACACCGATGAGGGAAGAGAGCTCTTTCGCAAACAGCTTAAAGCAGAAGATCAGAGGCAGCCTGACGGGCAAGACTTTCCGGGCGCTTTTCCTTATACTTGCCGTCCTGGGCGTCGCAGCCGTAAGCTTCGGGCATTACCTGTACTATTCCTCCGTCAGGAGGGATTACCGCAACCGTACCTGGCAGATGTCGAGGACAGCCAACCAGTTCATGGACAAGGAAGCGGCGATGGATGAGGCGGCCATGGTCATGCAGATATACTACGGCATGACGGAGGAGGAGAGGGATCAGCTGCAGGACAAGCACTCGCCGCTTCTCTCGAAGTTCGACGCGGTGAGGGACGAGAAGTTCGAGCATCTGCGCTTCCTGCTGCTAAGCATACAGGAGAACAACGGCGGAATGGCAGCGTTCACCGCATTCCTGGATCCCGAGACCAACAGGAGGGTCTTCGTGACGGACTCGGATCCCAATGACAGCTTCTGCCCACCCGGCAGCTGGGATGAGCTGGAGCAGAGTTCCGTCGATGACCTGATGAACGGCAGGAGCTACTTCCTGGACGAACTGTTCGGGATAGGGAAGATCCCGGCCACGACCATCGACATGGAGCCCTACGGCTACCGCTGCATGGCGGGGACCATGATCGGCGCGGTGGAGGGGATACCTGTGTTCGTGTTCTACGACACCGACATGAACTCAGCCATGGCGACCGTCAGAAGGTTCCTGTGGATATACATAGGGATGCTGGGCGTGATCGCTGCATGGGTGCTGCTCGAGGCCAACAGGCGGATAAACAGGGAGATGGTAAAGCCGATAAACCAGCTGGCGGAGGCCGCGGAGGCTTACACCAGGGACCGCAGCGACGAGCAGCGGAACGCGAGGCATTTCGCGGGCCTCGACATACGCACAGGGGACGAGATAGAGCGGCTGGGCGAGACCATGAAATATATGGAGGAGGATCTGGGCGTCTACATGCGCAACCTAACCAGAGTCACCGCCGAGCGCGAGCGCATAAGCACCGAGCTGTCACTGGCCAACCGCATACAGGCTGACATGCTGCCCAATATCTTTCCGGCGTTCCCCGAGAGGGAGGAGTTCGACATATACGCCGTAATGGACCCCGCCAAGGAAGTGGGAGGGGACTTCTACGACTTCTTCCTCATAGACGACGATCATCTGTGCATGGTGATTGCGGACGTATCCGGAAAGGGAGTCCCCGCGGCGCTGTTCATGATGATATCCAAGATACTGGTTCAGAACGTGGCCATGGCGGGTATGACTCCCGCCAAGGTCCTGGAGACGGTCAACCATCAGATCTGCTCCAACAACCGGGAAGAGATGTTCGTGACGGTGTGGATCGGCATACTGGAGATCTCCACCGGGAAACTTACCGCTGCGAACGCGGGACATGAGTATCCGGCGCTGATGCAGCCGGGCGGAACGTTCAGCCTGTACAGAGATCCCCACGGCTTCGTGATAGGCGGCATGGACGGCATGACCTACAGGGATTACGAACTGCAGCTGGAATCCGGGGCAAAGCTGTTCGTGTTCACCGACGGTATCCCGGAGGCGGCGGATGCGGAGAACGTCCTGTTCGGGAACGAAAGGATGCTGGAATCCCTGAACAGGAACAGGGACGGAAGCCCGGAGGACATCCTGAACGGCATGCACTCCGACGTGGATGATTTCGTAAATGACGCAGAACAGTTCGACGACATAACGATGCTCTGCCTGGAGTACAGAGGACCGGTCTCCAGCTGATTATATGAATCAATAAAGTGCCCGCGCTTATTAGAGCGCGGGCTTATCTGTTATTACGGGATCCATGAGTTTATAAGCGGCCTGTGTGCGATCGGTGATGTATGGGCTTTAGCATGATGCTATAATAAAGAAAAAAGAACGGAACGGACAAAGCCCATGGACGATACCTTTGAACTGTACGACCTCAAAGTCGAGGTCACGGCGACGGACAGGCCCTTCGTGTGCTCACACAGAGAGGGCGACTTCTTTTATGTTCAGGGGGAGAATCTGGTGTTCCCGGAGGGATCCAGCTTCTCCATGTATTCCCTGAGCGCAATACTTCCGCTGCTTCCCGCGAAGCAGCGCATGACCGACCCGCACGACTGGATGAGCACCGACGCGTACATAGCGTGTCCGGATCCAAACTGCGGAGCGAGGTTCAGGATAACGAGAGTGGGTAAGAGGACCTTCTCACACAGCGAGACCACGGTGGTCCCTTTGGAGGGTGAAGATGGAACAGAAGAACAGGTTTAAGAACGGATACGAATTCAACCGCATCATCAACGGGTGCTGGCAGCTTTCCGCGGAGCACTGCCTGCAGGGGCAGCTGGACATAGACGACGCTATCTACGCCTTCCACCGCCTAAAGGACGAAGGGTTCACCACATTCGACTGCGCGGACATCTATACAGGAGTGGAAGAGATCCTGGGGAGATTCGTCAATGAGCTCAAGTCATCCGGAAACTACAGGGAAGAGGACATCCAGATACATACGAAATTCGTGCCTGACAAATCCGTGCTCCCGGTGATAAACAGGGAATACACAGAGAAGATAGTGGACCGCTCACTGATGCGCATGCACAGGGAAGCTATCGACACAATACAATTTCACTGGTGGGATTTCGACATACCCGGCTATATCGATGCGGCTTTGGACCTGGTCGAACTGCAGAAGAAGGGAAAGATCCGCAACATCGGAATGTGCAACATGGATACCAAACGCCTCAGGGAACTGCTGGACGCGGGAATAGACATCGTATCCAACCAGGCGCAGTATTCCTGCTTCGACAGAAGACCGGAGAGGGAACTGCTGGAGTTCAGCAGGGAGCACGGCATCCAGACCTTCTGCTACGGCACCCTTGCCGGAGGATTCCTGGACGAGAGGTACATCGGAGTCGAGTACAAAGCTCCGGAGACACGCTCCCAGGTCAAATACATGCAGGTCATAGAGGACACCCTAACCTGGGACGGACTGCAGAAGCTTCTGCTCCTCCTCAAGGACATCGCGGACGAGCACGGAGTGAGGATCGCCAACGTCGCGACCCAGTACATCCTCAGGCAGGACGGAGTCGGAGCCGTCATGGTAGGCACGAGGAACTCGAAGCACATCGATTCCAACCTGGCTACGCTGAGATTCGACCTGACGCAGCAGGACATGGATGCCATATCCTCCTTCCTGGCGCAGTATCCGAACCTGGAGGGGGACTGCTACTGGCTGGAGAGGACTTCTCCCAGATACATGGGCATCATCCTCACTGACCTCAACAAGGAATAAACAGCAAACGTAGAAAAACTCCTTCCCGGGATCTTTCCGGAAAGGAGTTTTCTTATCTGTATCTATCTGTGTTTATGATGAAACGGCTCAGGGCTGAGCCTCGCTGATCTCCCAGGTGATCAGATCCATCAGTATGGGCTGCAGTTTCTCAGACTTTTCAGAAAGAGCGTACTCGACTCTTACGGGGACTTCCATGTATTCATTCCTGACTACGAGTCCGTCCTGCTCCAGTTCCCTGAGAGTCTGGGACAGCATGGTGTTGGAGATGCCGTTAATGTTGTGCAGCAGTTCGTTGTAGCGGCTGGTACCGTTGGCCGTCAGAGAACACAGCACGGGCAGCTTCCACTTTCCTCCGATCTTATTCAGCGCTGCCTGCAGCACGCACTGCTGCGAGCAGGGACAGTCATGACGCTGTGCCATATCCCAAGACCTCCATAATGTCATCTTTCCATAAGGTAATGCTTTTCCTTACTCATTGACTTGACATGCGTTATCGTATACAATCATAGCAGATAAGAAATCCGTTGTAAAGTAATAAAACTTATCTGACATACAGTACGGGACGCAGAGGATATGAGTTCCGTAAGCAGAAATGACCGGAGGACATGAAATGAGCATCTATGATTACACGGTAAAGGCAAGAAGAGGCGCGACGCTGGACATGGCTGACCTGAAGGGAAAGGTCCTTCTCATCGTCAACACCGCCACCGGCTGCGGTTTCACCCCCCAGTATGAAGCGCTGGAAGCGCTCTATGAGAAGTACAATGAGCAGGGACTCGAGATCCTCGACTTCCCCTGCAACCAGTTCGGACATCAGGCTCCCGGCGAGGAGGAGGAGATCCACGAGTTCTGCACCGCAAAGTACAAGACTCAGTTCGACCAGCTTGCCAAGATCGACGTGAACGGCGAGAACGAGGAGCCACTCTACGCCTTCCTCAAGAAGGAGATGCCGGACGAGAAGGTAGAAGGTCTCAAGAACAAGGCCGCCATGGCCATGATCTCCAAGATCAGCGAGACCTGCAAGAATCCCGGAGACATCAAGTGGAACTTCACGAAGTTCCTGGTGGACCGTGAGGGCAACGTCGTAAAGCGTTTCCCGCCCACCAGCAACCCGGCCGATTTCGAGAAAGACGTAGCAGCCCTTATCTGATATCAGGAGGAACATTAACAATGGCTATCATCACAGTAACACAGGATAATTTCGAGAACGAAGTACTGAAGTCCGAAGTGCCGGTGCTGGCTGACTTCAATGCCGGCTGGTGCGGACCCTGCCGCGCCATGCATCCCATCCTTGAGGAGCTGGCGGAAGGCGAGCACAACTACAAGATCGTCTCCATCGACATCGATGACGAGAGCGACCTGGCGGAGGACTATGATGTCATGTCCATACCCTGCCTGGTGCTCTTCGACAAGGGACAGGAGGTCGACCGCAGCATCGGACTGATAAGCAAGGACGCCATAGCTGAGATGCTGGGGGTCTGATACATGTACGATATCATCGTCATCGGGGCAGGTCCTGCGGGGATGACTGCCGCGATATATGCGCGCAGAGCGTCGAGGCCCGTTCTGGTGCTGGAAGCCCTCACTCCGGGCGGACAGATCATAAACACCCCCGACATTGAGAACTATCCCGTCGAGGCCCATATCTCCGGCATCGACTTCTCCCAGAGACTGCACGCCCAGGCGGAGGATCTCGGAGCAGAGTTCGTCATGGAGAAGGCCGTTGAGATCAAGGCGGAAGGGAATGTAAAGAGCGTCGTCACCGACAAGAACGTCTATGAGGCGAAGGCCGTCATCATAGCCACCGGTTCCGAGAACCGCAAGCTCGGCGTCGAAGACGAGGACAGGCTTGTAGGCAGGGGAGTATCCTACTGCGCCACCTGCGACGGAAACTTCTACCGCAACAAGGTCGTAGCGGTGGTCGGAGGCGGGAACACCGCCCTGGAGGACGCGCTCTACCTCGCGGACCTGACGGAGAAGGTATACCTGATACACCGCCGCGACAGCTTCCGCGGAGATGCTGCCACAGTCGCAAGGCTGCAGGAGAGGGACAACGTGGAGTTCGTATACAACTCCAACGTGACCAGGCTCATAGCCGAGAAGAGGCTCACCGCCATCGAAGTCACCAACAGCAAGGACGGCAGCGTCCGCACCATCGAGCTCAGAGGACTCTTCGTGGCAGTGGGAAGGATCCCTGAGAACCAGAACTTCGCGTCCGTGGTGAAGCTGGACGAGTCCGGCTACATCGTGGCTGGAGAGGACTGCCACACCACTGCTCCCGGCATATTTGCCGCAGGAGACAACCGCGTGAAGCTCCTCAGACAGCTGGTCACAGCTACCGCAGACGGAGCCATGGCAGCGACGGAAGCGATAAAATACATCTCCGAGATGGAATGAAACGAATACGTTTGTGTTCTTAAGCGAAAAGCAGCCCGGCCGGATATCTCCGACCGGGCTTTCTCTATGCGATGTTTTGTTTCGAAAGAGTTTTACATGATCTTCCTGTAGAGTTCCTTGAGGTCCTCCACGTTGGTGTCGCGGGGATTGCCGGGACGGCATGCGTCCGCATATGCATCTGCTGCCAGCTGATCGAGATCCTCCTCGCGGACGCGGTCATTCTTTGCGGGGATGCCTACATCAGCGGAGAGCTTCTTGACGGCATCCACGGCCGCCTTGCGGTACTCTTCCTGGGTCATGGAATCAACGCCTTCCACGCCCATGGCGCGGGCGATCTCACGATAGCGCTCGCCGGTGCATTCCTGGTTGTACTCCATGACTATGGGGAGCATCATTGCGCAGGCCACTCCATGGGGAGTGTCATAGTGAGCTCCGAGGGTGTGGGCGATGGAGTGCGCGATGCCGAGACCGACGTTGGAGAATCCCATGCCGGCGACATACTGGGCGAGAGCCATGCCTTCCCGGTCTTCCGGGATGTTCTCGACGGCTCCGCGCAGGTGCTTCGCGATAAGGCGGATGGCCTCCAGATGGAACATGTCTGTCAGTTCCCAGGCAGCCTTGGTGGTATAGCCTTCGATGGCGTGTGTCAGGGCGTCCATGCCGGTGGAAGCGGTGAGGCCTCTGGGCATCGAGGACATCATGTCGGGGTCGACTACGGCGACTTCGGGGATGTCATGCTCGTCCACGCAGACGAACTTGCGCTCCTTCTCGGTGTCGGTGATGACGTAGTTGATGGTCACCTCGGCGGCTGTTCCCGCAGTGGTGGGTACGGCGATGGTGGGAACGGCATGGTTCTTTGTGGGAGCGACGCCTTCCAGCGAGCGCACGTCCTCGAACTCCGGGTTGGTGATGATGATGCCGATGGCTTTGGCGGTGTCCATGGAGGAGCCTCCGCCGATGGTTATGATGGAATCGGCACCGCATTCCTTAAATGCGGCTACGCCTTCCTTGACGTTCTCGATCGTCGGGTTGGGCTTGATGCCGGAATAAACGGTGTAGGGGATGTTTGCTTCATCCAGCAGGTCTGTGACCTTGGCGGTGACTCCGAACTTTACAAGATCCGGGTCGGAGCACACGAAGATGTGTTTGAATCCGCGGGAGGCAGCGAGCGAGGGGATCTCGCGGATCGCGCCTTTGCCGTGGAAGGATACGGGGTTGAGAATGATGCGGTCGGCCATGGGATATTCCTCCTGTATAGTTGATCAGTGATCATTCCGATATATCAATTATAACAGAATGGGGTGGCAGTGTTGTTAATGATTTCTGCAGATCCATGAAGCAAGAAACAGAGATAAAGAAGCGGCAGCGGGATCGTCCCGCTGCCGCTTTCGCTTAAGCGATGTATCGTTTTATGCCGCTTCCTGATCTTCCTCTTCCTGATACCAGGAAGCGCCGGACCAGTCGCGCTCGACATACTGCTCGGGAGCCTTGGTGATGCCGTCGGCGTAGATCTGCGCGAAGTCGTTCTTCATGGAGATGGGAACATAGCCCTTCGAGATGTAGTCCTTGGACTTGGCATCCCAGTCCTGCGTGCCCCACTCCCTGACATCGTCGTCGGCGACGATCATGTATGCCCGGGCGGGGTAGGGATTCCTGCTGTCGGTGGCATAGTTCATCATGCTGGTTTCGCTGCCGCTGTTCCCGAAAGCCAGAACAGGACGCTGCCCGATCTCTCTTTCTACGTATATGGACTTGTTGGCGTT
>CACYBC010000015.1 GCA_902772615.1 uncultured Ruminococcus sp. | reverse complement strand
GACGTTTCCCTCTCCCGCCACAAAGAACTTTCGCATGTTCGCGCCGAGCTCGGTGCGGATGGGTATGTTCTGCAGATTCGGGTTCACGGAGCTGATCCTTCCCGTGCGCGTCTCAGTCTGCCTGAATTCCGTGTGGATCCTGCCGGTCAGGTCTGCGGCTTCTGTGAGGCCGTCCACGTATGTCGCCCTGAGTTTCTGGAACGAGCGATACTGGAGGATATGGTCCACGATCGGGTATGCATACGCCAGTTTTTCCAGCGTCTTTGCATCGGTGGAATATCCGGTCTTGGTCTTCTTCCCGGATGGCAGTCCCATCTCCCCGAACAGCACATCTCCCAGCTGTTTCGGGCTGTTGACGTTGAACTCATGTCCCGCTTCGCGGAACACCTCCTGCTGCTCCTGCTCCGCCATGGCGCCTACGTATTCGCCGAATTCCGCTATACCGTCCCTGTCCACGAGGAATCCCTCATGCTCCATGGATGCCAGGACCATGCACAGCGGCATCTCGATCTCTTCCATCAGGGAGGTCATGCCGGTATCTTCCAGTTCCTTTGCGAGCCTTTCGCTTAGCGGGATTATGGTGCCAAGCTCTGCCGGTTCCGTGATGTAGTCAGCGGACACTGCGTACTCACCCGCAAGGTCCTTTACCGAATAGTTCCCGGAAGCCGGGTCAAGCAGATAGCCCGCGATCCGGCAGTCGAACGCCGCCCTGAAATCCTCCCTGCCCAGCTGAAGCGCCTTGTGATAGAGCTTCTTGGCTTCGTCGGTATATATCTCAAGGTCCGAACTCATTATCTTCTCGAGTTCATCGTCGCCGAGGGGCAGGAACCTGCCGCCGGCCAGGGCCATCCATGTGCCGTTGGCGGCCAGTGTCACCGCCGCCTTTTCCGACCCGATGATCTCACTGATACCTGAAGCCATAACAGCTGCGGGTATCTCCTTTTTTTCTTCTTCCTTCTCCGGTAGGGCAGCGGTAACATCCACGTCGGACAATCCCAGCCTGTCCACGATGGAATGCATCTGCAGATCCCTCAGCAGCGCAGCAGCCGCGCCGGGATCCCCGCTGTTTTTCCTGTATTTCTCCAGATCGGTGTCTACCGGAGCATCGCGGCGGATGGTCACGAGGTCCTTCGCGAGATACGCCTGATCCTTATCCGAGATCAGATGGTTCCTGACAGCGTTCTTTATCGATGGATCATCTATGTTCGCGTAGACTCCGTCTATGTCCCCGAACTTCTGGATCAGTGCGGTGGCTGTCTTTTCTCCCACGCCCTGCACGCCCGGCACATTGTCCGAGGAATCGCCCATCAGTGCCTTGACGTCAATGAATTCTGCCGGTGTGACGCCGTACTTCTCTTTTACCGCTTCCTCATCCATCAGCACGGTCTCTGTCCTTCCCGCCGATGTGGAAGGATAAAGAACGGCCGTGTTCTCATCCACCAGCTGCAGGCTGTCCCTGTCCCCGGTGAGGATAAGGCACCGGATGCCCTCCTCCGACGCCTTGCGCGACAGAGTTCCGAGGATATCATCAGCCTCGTAGTTTGGGCAGGTCACGATCCTGTAGCCGAGATGATCCAGCAGGTCCTTGGTATATGGCAGCTGTTCCGCAAGATCTTCCGGCATGCCCTTGCGGTTAGCCTTGTATTCTGAGTACATGCCGTTCCGGAACGTTCCTCCCGGCAGATCGAATGCCACCGCGACATAGTCGGGCTGCTCGCTCTGTATCTGCTTGAGGAAGATCGTCATGAACCCGTATACGGCGTTGGTATGTCTCCCGTCCTTTGTGGACAGGTTCTTGATGCCGTAAAAAGCACGGTTGAGTATGCTGTTGCCGTCGATAAGGAGTATCTTGCCCATCAGTTCTTCTTTCTCTTTTTCCTTCCCAGCGCGCGCGGGAAGAGAAGCGCCAGCAGCGGCCGGAACACTTCGAGCACAGCGTATCCCAGAGCCGCTCCCATTGTATTTGTGATGATGTCGGTTATGTCAAAACAACGCTCCGCGTGCAGCAGCGGCTGCATCACCTCTATCGCCGTGCTGAATATGAATCCGGCAAGGACCGTCATCCCGAATCCCCTGTTTCCCCTGCTTATGGGGTACAGTATCCCCATGGGGACGAGCATGAGTATGTTCAGGAGTATCTGCCGCCAGTAATCGCCGTATCTGTTGAACAGATCCCTGAACGGGTGCATGTTTATCGTTCCCCACGGTCCCATAAGGACATTGGGAAGCGACGCGAATACAGGCATCAGCGTGAAATATATGACAAAGCACAGGTATACGTACATCAGTGTTCCTGCGAACAGGCTCTCAAATCCCCTATTCCTCCATTTGGGCATGAGGAAACTGAGGTACACCAGCACCATGCACGATATATCAACTATCAATCCGAACAGTCTCATGGGGTAATTATACAACAACATGTTTCTTCGTGAAACTAAAGACATTCTGCATCATACTGTTGTGATATAATCCCTTGTATGGAGAACAGCGTGAAAAAAACAGAATTATTCTCCGCATTCCGCGTGATGCTGGCACCAATGGCCGGATTCTCGGACAGCAGTTTCCGCTCTGTCTGCATGGGATCCGGTGCTGACGCATGCATCAGCGAGATGATCAGCGCGAAAGCGCTGCGCCTGGGAGACAAAAAGTCTCCGCTGCTGATGAGATTCACCGAGGCGGAACGTCCTTTCGGGATACAGCTGTTCGGTTCGGATCCCGATGACATCGCTTATGGGGCGGAGTATGCAGAAAAGAACTTCTCTCCCGACTTCATAGACATCAACATGGGCTGTCCCGCCCCGAAGATAACTGGGTCCGGAGCCGGAAGCAAGCTCATGACCGACCCTGTGCTGGCCGGAGAGATCGTCGCCGCAGCAGTGTCTGCGGCAACTGTGCCTGTAAGCTGCAAGATAAGGGCTGGATATCACGAATCCAACGCCGACAGTTTTTCCGAAGTGCTGCAGAGGAACGGTGCTTCCTGCATATATGTGCACGGCAGGACCCGTGACCGCATGTACTCTCCCCCTGTCGACCTCGGCATCATCAGAAGGGTCAAGGAAGCGGTATCGATCCCCGTGCTGGGGAACGGCGACATAACCTCTGCGGAAGACGCTCTGCGCATGATGCGGGAGACCTCCTGCGACGGAGTGATGGTCGGCAGAGGAAGTCTTGGAGATCCCTTCCTTTTCGGAAGGATCAAAGCCACGATAAACGACCTTCCGGTGCCCGCTCTCCCTTCCGTCGAGGAAAAGATAAGCGTGCTGATGCGCCAGGCAAAAGCTTCCGCGGAAGAGAAGGGAGAAAGACCTGCTATGCGTGAGATGCGCAAACAGGCTGTCTATTATTTCAAAGGCCTCAGCGGCGCAGCATCCCTGCGCGCTGACTGCGTCAGACTGGAAACACTCAGCGATCTCGAAGCGCTGTGCGGGAGAGCCCTGGACGCGGACCGTTCCGGAAGCACGGAGATCTGAAGCCGTCCGGAGATATCGTTCTCTGCCGGTCTTTGTATAAACTAAACAACAGTCAGGAGCATCTTTCCGTTCTCCTGACTGTTGTTTTCGTTTCAGGGAGTTCCGCCTTCCGACGGTCCCTTACCGTTATCCTTCTTCCTGTTCCTGAACCGGGCCATGTCCTCCGAATATTTATCCTTGACCTTCTGCTTGAAATCTCTGAGGACCTGCAGAGTCCTCTGATCGTCCGGATACAGCTTCTTGAGCAGCCATATCGCTATCAGAGCAGTGAGTATCTTTTCCGGCGTGAACGGGAACCAGAGCATCGCCAGATACGCCGCAGACACCGCGGTCAGCCAGTCCCATCCCAGAATCGGTCCCAGCGCGGCTCCGATATACGACCACCCGTTGGTGATAAGCCACGCTATGCCCACGCACAGCACTAGGTTGGGATTGAGCAGGAACTGATATGCTTTTTTAAGCGCAGCTTTTATCTTTTCAGGCATCAGACTGCTCCTTTTATCTTCAGTTCTTTGAGCTTATCGGAAGAGAACGTATGCCGTATCGGCTTCCACTGAGTCTTTACGAAGAGCGACGCAAGAGCTATCGGCACATAAGTCAGCATGAACAGAGGGAACGTAAAGAGATACACGATCTTGCGCACCGCGTCGGTATGTATCCTTTTCCACTCGCT
>CACYBC010000014.1 GCA_902772615.1 uncultured Ruminococcus sp. | reverse complement strand
GTGAGTTTTCTCATCTCTTCTGCGCCTTCCAGCAGCGCGTCCGTATCTATTCCGGCGGCGGCAAGCGGAAGAAGTCCGACAGGAGTGAGGACAGAGAATCTGCCTCCCACATCACCCGGTATGACAAAGGTCTCATATCCCTGTTCATCCGAGAGTTTTCTGAGCGTTCCTCCCGTCCTGTCCGTCGTGGCATAGATCCTTTTTCTTGATTCCTCTTCTCCGTATCTTCTGATGAGATAATCCCGGAAGATCCTGAACGCCACTGCCGGTTCGGTCGTCGTGCCGGATTTGGATATGACGTTAACCGACACATCCGCCGTGTCGCAGATCTTTAACAGATCCGATATATCATCAGCTGACAGAGAGTTGCCGGTAAAGTAGACCTTCAGGCCTCCCATCTCATTGTGCAGTTCGCCTCTGAGCAGTTCCAGCACCGCTCTTGCGCCGAGATAGGATCCGCCTATGCCGATGACGAGAAGGATCCCGCTCTGTTCTCTGATCCTTGCTGCAGCTTCCTTTATCCTCTGATATTCATCTATGTCAAAAACAGCCGGAAGATCTCTCCAGCCAATAAAGTCATTCCCTCTTCCGCTGCCGTCCCGGAGCATTGCGGAAGCAGAGGCTATCTCCTCTTTAATAAGATCATATTCTCCCTTTGTCAGAAAACCGTCCAGTAAACCAATATCGTACCTGAGCATATCTGATCTCCTTACAACAACGCGGTGCATCGCACCGTTCCTTCAATTAAATGATATAATCCCCACTTCCCGTTTTCAAGGAAACCGTCAGTCAGCGGGCAGGTGAAAAATGACGGTTTTTCTTCTGTTTTTCGGTCTTTTTGTATATACTAGACCTTAACGAAGCCCGGAGGTCTGTTATTTGAAGTTCTTCATCGAAACGTTTGGTTGCAAAGTGAATTTCTATGAATCTGCTGCTCTGCAGAAGCTTTTCCTTTCGAAGGGCTTCACCGCCGCGGACAGTCTTTCCGATGCCGATGTAGTTGTCATCAACTGCTGTACCGTCACCGGAAACGCGGACCGCAAGGACCGGGCTTTCTTCAACCGTGTCAAAAGAGAGAATCCCCGCGCCACAGTCGTGCTGACCGGGTGCTGGCCTCAGGCATACCCTGAAGCCGCAGGAAAACTTGGCGCCGACATAGTAACCGGGAACGGCAACCGTTCCGCGATCCCGGACCTCGTTTTAAGCTATCTCAGGGACAGGCAGCCTGTCGTGGATATACTAGACGTATCAAAAGCCGCTTTCGAATGCCTGGAAGCAGACGAACTTCTCGAACATAACAGGGCTTTTCTGAAGATCGAAGACGGATGCGAGAAATATTGCACATACTGTGCGATACCTAAAGCCAGAGGAAAAGTAAGATCGATGCCTCTTGCAGAGATAACGAGGCAGAGTCTTTCCTTCGCTGAGAAGGGATATCATGAGATCGTTCTTGCAGGAATAAACCTGGCGGCATACGGTTCAGACACCGGCTGCGATCTCGGTGACGCCGTCATAGCCGCTGCGGAGCCGGAAAGCGTGATACGCGTGAGGCTCAGTTCCCTCGAATGCGACATCATTACAGATGAGATGCTGGATAAATTTGCTTCATGCAATAAATTCTGTCCCCAGTTCCACCTCTCTCTCCAGAGCGGATGCGACAGAACGCTGAAGAGGATGAACCGTCATTACACCGCCGGGCAATACAGAGAAGCCTGCGACAGGATCAGGGAGCGCTTTGACTCCCCGACATTTACGACAGATATCATATGCGGGTTCCCCGGTGAGACTGAAGAGGATTTCCTGGAGAGTCTCGAATTCTGCAGGAGCATAGGTTTCCTTCGCACGCACATATTCCCGTATTCAAAACGTTCGGGGACAATGGCTTATTCCATGCCCGGCCAGCTTACCAGAGCCGAGAAGCAGAGCCGCGCTTCCCGGATGAAGAAGGCTCTGGATCCCATATCCAGCTCCGTCATGGAGAGTTTTGTCGGCAAAAAGGTCCGCGTCATCCTGGAACAGCAGCTCCCGGACGGAAGTTTCAGCGGATATACCGACAGATATATCCCCGCTAAAGTGACTGCGGAAGGGTCCTGCAGAAACGACATCGTAATCGGCACTGTTTCATCCGTCGAAAAAGGATATGCCCTTATCGAAGCCGATAATAAACAGTAAATAACATTGTCCCCTGCGCAGCTCCGTTCCATGAGCTTCCGCGGGGGACATTTTTACTGTTTGAGCTGCTTCCGGGTCGCCGTATCCTTCAGATCCTGACAGTGAGCACGTTCAGTCCGAGCATATTCTGATACGTTATATCATCCGTCATTCCGTAGATCATGCGTATCCCAAGATTCTTCGCCGGGTCATCCTCATCGAGTATTGTTTCCCTCTCTTTCGGATCAAACGGGACACAGTCGTCCTTTATGCGGAGGATCACATCGCTGTCTCTGTGGGAAACGCGGATGTCCACCGTATGCTTCCTGCTGTCCTTTGAGAACCCGTGACTGACCACATTGCCAGCCATCTCCTCCATCGCCAACGCAGCGACGTACGCCCGTTTCCTGTCGATGCCACGGTCCAGGCAGAACTTCTGTATACTCTCCGCCACAGTGACGACCTCATCGATCGAAGTGATACTGATATCGATCCTTTCACTGTCATCCACGCCGAAGTCCTCCGGGATCACCATAAGATCTTCAGTGCTTCTCGGGATATGCCTTTTTAAATACCATGAATAGATGATGATATAAAGAGTCGTGACCACCCCGTTGAGAACATTGGCTATATATACCGCATCTATCCCCAGCCATCCAATGAGAAGCGCTGAGAACCCGGCAACGGAGACCACTCCGTCAAGAAGCGCCAGCGTGTTGACATACGCCTTCTTTCCTGATGCCTGTCCGTAGCAGGTGAAGTGCATGCATATTATTGACAGACTCATGCAGAGAGGAAGTATCCTAAGGCCGGAGACAGTCATCGCATATACCGGGGATGCCGTATCGGCAAAGAACGCTCTGCCAAGCAGCGGCGCTGATGCGATGATTCCGGCATCTACGGCGAGCATTAGCGGAATGAACCTTCTGAACATCACTTTCATGATATCGATCAGTGTCTTTCTGTCCTCTTCGCCGATGCTCACGCTCATCAGCAGACGCGACACCGCCATCATTCCCGTGGGGATCGGCCAGAAGAGATTCATAACATTTCCGGATGTCGCAAAAGCTGAGAGTCCCGCGCTGCCCGCATGTTTCTCTATAAGTCCGTTCACGATCAGTCCCCTGGCAGTCTGATAGATAAAAGAGGCTGCTCCGGGGAATCCTGTGCGGATCACTTCCATGGCTTCACCGGGTCTGACCCTGCCCATCCTTGCCTTTAGCGTCGACTTTTTCGTTGTAAAGTACTGTATCTGTACTGCCAGCAGGATCCACATCCCTGCGGAGGCGGCGAGGGACAGTCCCAGTTCCCCAAGGCCCAGCATCTTAACAAGCACATGATTGGATATCAGGTTCACTATGACGCACGCGAAGCTGGCAGCTGTCGTTCTGTTGCCCCTGTTCTCAATCGAGAGAAAGCCCGGGAGCTGATTTGCCAGCATCATCGGCATGATCCCTGCGGCCTGTCCCAGCAGATATCTGTCAAAGGCAGCCCGGACAGCCTCATCAGATGTAATGGATCCGGTCAATGAGAATGCTCCCATGACTATGAAAGCAGCCGTTCCGGCGATCGCCGCAGCTGCCGACAGGGTCAGATCCATGGAAAAGACATCCTGTATCTTTTCTTTCTCGTTCTTCCCGAGATATTTCCCGCAGATGATCGCGCTGCCACCCGCAAACATCGTTCCCAGCGCATTGAACAGCATCGCTATTGGAGCATAAAGTCCCATGGCACTCATCGCTTCCATGCCTACATAATGACTCGCGTAGAAACTCGATACTATTCCGTTTATCGAGTTGACGAGTCCCAGCAGGACCTGCATTGGCAGGAGCCTGAACATCAGTCTCGATATGATCTTCAGATCATTCTTTCCCATTTGCTCTCACCGTTTTTCTTTCATGAAACATGCTAAGCCGTGAACAGATACATGTTCACGGCTTATTTAGATATGATCTTTCTCAGTCCGATCTGGAAGTCGTTCTCTCAAGCCACTGCTGTTTGGTTATCTTGATCTGTCTCGGCTTGCTGCCTTCCTGCTCTGAGATGATGCCGGCCTGTTCCATCTCATCCATTATCCTGGCGGCGCGCGCATATCCCAGACGCAGCCTTCTCTGGAGCATCGATGTGGAAGCCTGCCCTGCATCCAGAACGACTTCCACCGCGGCCTCAAACATATCATCCGCAGCGCTGTCTTCTTCTGATGCAGGTCCTGCAGCCTTTCCTTTCTCCTTGACCGCAAGTCTTTCCACTTCCTGGATGACGCTCTCGTCGTAGTCTTCACTGTTGTATTTCTTTATATAAGATACGACAGCTTCGACTTCTTCCTCCGACACGAATGAGCCCTGTATCCTCACCATCTTGTTCGTCCCCACGGGCGAATACAGCATATCTCCTCTGCCAAGAAGCTTATCAGCTCCGACCGCATCCAGTATCGTGCGGCTGTCCACCTGGGATGAGACCGCAAATGCGATCCTGGAAGGGATATTGTTCTTGATGACGCCTGTGATGACATCGACAGAAGGTCTCTGTGTAGCAAGTATCAGATACATGCCTGCCGCTCTGGCCATCTGAGCCAGTCTCTGTATCGCCTCTTCCACCTCATTGGGTGCGGCGATCATAAGGTCTGCGAGCTCGTCGATGATGATGACGACTCTCGGCAGCTTTTCGGGCTCTTCTTCTCCTTCCGGGGGTTCATATCCCGGATTGCTCAGAAGTTTTTCGACATAACTGTTGTATGATGTGATGTCGCGGCATCCGTTCTCGCTGAAGGTGCGGTATCTCTTGAGCATTTCGGAAACGGCCCAGCCCAGAGCTCCCGCAGCTTTTCTCGGATCCGTGACTACGGGCATATATAGATGGGGTATCCCGTTATAGCTGCCAAACTCGACCATCTTGGGGTCAACGAGTATCAGCCTGAGATCGTCCGGTGAGCACTTGTAAAGCAGACTGAGGATGATGGAGTTGATGCAGACAGACTTTCCCATACCGGTGGCGCCGGCAATGAGCAGGTG
>CACYBC010000013.1 GCA_902772615.1 uncultured Ruminococcus sp. | reverse complement strand
GATTACCTCGCCGCATGCGCACGTGATCGTTGTGTCAACGTACTCGGGATGAATGCCTTCCTTCAACTAATGTCACCTCTTTTTCTTTAATTAATATGGTGAGCTGAGCAGTCAGCCTTGAAATAATATCACAGTGTTTTTACCTTTGCAATACTTTTTTACAGGCCTGCCGCTTCTCTCGTCGCCTTCTCCAGTTCTTCGCCCAGCCTGTCGGATTTTTCAGCCGAATCCTCCTTGGCGCAGATGTACAGTTTCATCTTCGGCTCCGTTCCCGAAGGCCTTACTATGACCTTGGCACCGTTCTCAAGCGTGTATACCAGAACGTCGGACGCGGGAAGATCTATCGGCGTCACAGTTCCGTCCGCCGCCTTGTGCTCATGCCTGAGGATATCGTCCGATTCCACCACCTTGAATCCCGCGATCTCGCTGAGGGGCTTTTCTCTCAGTCCTGCCGTGACCGCCTGCATCTTCTCGATGCCGTCTGCTCCGGGGAACGCGATGTTTGCTACTCTGTTCCTGTAATACCCGTATTTGTCGTACAGAGAATCCAGCACCTCCAGCGGTGTAGTGTTTCTGGATTTGTAATAGCCTGTAAGTTCACAGAGGATCATCGATGCATACACGCCGTCCTTGTCCCTTACGAAGCTGCCTCCCAGATATCCGCAGCTCTCCTCGAACCCGAAGACGAATCTGTCCGATTCGCCCGCCTGCTCAAGATGAAGTATCTGCTCTCCTATATATTTGAATCCGGTGAGGACTACCCTCATCTCCACTCCGTAGTTGGCGGCGATCTCGTCCGTCATCGGGGAAGAGACTATGCTGCGGACCGCAACTGCCCTTTCAGGCAGTGTGCCGTTCTCCGTTGCTCCCCTGAGGATGTAGTCAAGCATCAGGATGCCTGCCTCGTTTCCTGTCAGGCTGCGGAATGTTCCGTCCTTTTCGGGAAATGCGACACCGACTCTGTCGGCGTCCGGATCTGTGGCAATGAATATATCCGGCTTTACCTTTTCGCACAGCTCCAAGCCGAGTCTTCTCGCCTCCTCGGTCTCAGGGTTAGGATACGGGCATGTCGGGAAATTGCCGTCTGGATTCTCCTGCTCCGGCACAACGGTGACATCATTGAAGCCGCACATGGAGAGGACCTTTCTTACGGGTTCGTTTCCCGCTCCGTTGAGAGGAGTATACACAACAGAGATACTGCTGTCTTTGCCGGGGATGTCAGGATTGACCCTGCAGGTCATAAGAGCCCTGTAATACGATTCGCAGACCTCATCAGGTATGTATTCCGCACGGCCCGATGAGAGCGCTTCGCTCAGATCTTCCGACTTAATCCCAGAGAAGTAATCATGCGCCTCGATCTTTCCGAGGACTGCGTCAGCGGCGGCATCGGTCATCTGGCAGCCATCGCTTCCGTATACCTTGTAGCCGTTGTACTGTGACGGGTTATGGCTGGCCGTGATCATGACTCCCGCCTGGCATTTGAGTTCTCTCACTGCGTATGACAGCATCGGAACAGGCATGAGCCTGCTGTACAGATAAGCTTTGATACCGTTGGCCGCCAGTATGGATGCGGTCTCACGGGCGAACTCTTCGCTCTTGATCCTGCTGTCGTATGAGATAGCCACGGAGCCTCCTCCGAATTCCTCATTGATATAATCCGCGAGGCCCTGTGTGGCTCTGCCGACCGAGTAAACATTCATCCTGTCGGTGCCCGCCGCGAGGATCCCCCTCATTCCTGCGGTCCCGAAGGACAGGTGGCGTGAAAAGCGGCTGCGGATCTCTTCTTCGTCTCCTTCTATGCTTCTGAGGTCCGCGAGCAGTTCATCGTCTCTGACATTTTCGAGCCATCTTCTGTATTCAGCAAAAGCGTCCATCTTGTCCTCCAATATATGTATTATTGTCTTGTTTTCCGTATTTTTAATATACAACAAAGGAGACGCAATCTCCACAAAAAAAGGCCCCTTAGGGCCTTTATCGCTCATTCTGCCACAGTTATGTCGATATGATACTGCGTCTCTCCGTTCCTTATGAGCTCTACGGAGATCGATCCGGCAGATACGGCATTCAGTTCTATCTCGGCCTGACCCCGATCTCCTTCTATAAGCCTCACCTTACAGATGTCATCCGTGCTCCCGGTGCCGTTCCCGTATGAGACATCGCTCCTGATATCCGTCCCCTCGAAAGGCACTTCCGTGGTTATAACCATTTCTTCTCCCGGGTCCAGCACCATCACCCGCGTCTCTTCGCTGTGAACTTCCTTGGCGGCATCGTTCGCAACGCTCGGTATCTCCGCAGAACTGTAGCCGTCTGTCTCTCCGTCATCGGCATAATAGTAACTTCCTCCGGATTCCTCCGGGAAGAATTGGTCACTGTATGACTCCCCCTTCTTCCCGCCCAGCATACCGGCCGCTCTTATTGCCCCGAATCCGACAGCCAGTACTGCGGCAGCCGCAACAGCGCTTCTCACCCATACGTATATCGGTGTCTTCTTGCTGTTTTTCCTCTGTTTAAGCACAGCTGCCACGTTCTCAGCGGAAAGCGTCTCCGGCACGTCAAGAACAGGCATCTCCCTGCGAAGCCTCTCCTGTATCTCTTCTGTTGTTAATTCTCTTGTCTGTGCCATCTCAATCCTCTTTAAGCATGGCGCGTATCCTCTCAAAGGCACGCAGTTTTCTCGATCTCACCGTATTGGGATTCATCCCCAGCATCGCCGCGATCTCGTCGGACCGGTAGCCTCCCAGGACGTCAAGCATGATTATCTCCCTGTCCTTTTCCGGCAGCCTGTTCAGGGCGTTTCTCACAGCTATACCTTCATCAGAGGGGCCGCCGCAGGAAGATGTTATGTCTTCATTGAGCTCCACGCTCTCCCCGATATAGCTCTTGCGCTTTCGCCTGAGCTTGTTCATGAGTATGCGGAATATCCAACCCTCAAAGGCATTGGGATCCCTGAGCGACGATATCTCGGCGAACGCATCCGTGACAGTTTCCATAACTACGTCTTCCGCATCCTCTCTGCGTCCAAGCATGTAGAATGCCGTGGAATACAGTTTAGAGGAAACAGATTCATAAAGGCGGGCAAATGCATCGGCATCGCCTTGTTTCGCTTTTATGCACAGTTCCGGATCCACCAGAATGCCTCCGTCAGATAATAAGTGTGTTAATTATACAGGATTGTTGCACTCCGGACCATTTCCCTCATATATCTCATATATAATGTCACGGGATCATCGGACACAGTCTCTCTCACCTGTGCCGATCCCAAAACAGTATACGCTATATTATCAGTTATTTCTTTGTGTATTTTATATTAAAGTTGAAAAGTGCATCATCTCATAATTATAATAATTACATAAAAATGTGAGGACTGGCACATGTCATACAGCAACAATCCCGCGGTATTCTACTTTCATCAGGGAACGAACTATGAGAGCTACCGATATTTCGGCTCTCATCCCGACTCCCGTGACGGAACAGATGGCGCGGTATTTCGTGTCTGGGCTCCGCATGCCGCCTCGGTCTTCGTGACCGGCAGCTTCAACGAGTGGAGCACAGATGTTTCTCCTATGGAGAGGATAAGCGAGGAAGGTGTCTGGGAATGCTTCGTTCCCGGAGTTCTTCAGTTTGATTCATATAAGTACCTGATCGTCACCGCAGACGGCAAAGAACTGTACAAATCTGATCCTTTCGCCTTCCATGCGGAGACAGCTCCCGGCACTGCAAGCAAATTCTATGACACATCGGGTTACGAGTGGCACGACGAGCAGTGGCAGCACAGGGAGATAGCGCCTTCTTTCAATAAGCCGATGAACATATATGAGGTCCATCTTGGCTCATGGAAGAGACATGAGGACGGCTCGGTACTGAGCTACAGGGATCTCGCGGACCAGCTCTCGGAGTATGTCAGCGAGATGGGGTATACCCACATAGAGCTCATGCCGCTCTCGGAGTATCCTTTTGACGGTTCCTGGGGATATCAGGTGACAGGCTACTTTGCGCCGACCTCAAGATACGGGACTCCTCATGACTTCATGTACTTCATCGACAGGATGCATCAGAAGGGCATCGGGGTGATCATGGACTGGGTACCTGCCCACTTCCCCAAGGATGCCCACGGTCTGTGCGAGTTCGACGGAAGCTACTGCTATGAAGACAGCAATCCCTTCCGCATGGAGCACAAGGGATGGGGCACAAGAGTCTTTGACTACGGAAAGACCGAAGTGCAGAGTTTCCTAATAAGCAGCGCCATCAACTGGTTCGATACCTATCACATCGACGGGCTGAGAGTGGATGCGGTAGCTTCCATGCTCTATCTGGACTACGACCGCAAGGACGGCGAATGGTCTCCCAACTCACAGGG
>CACYBC010000012.1 GCA_902772615.1 uncultured Ruminococcus sp. | reverse complement strand
GCCGTACTGCGGATGTCCTTTCTGCGGACGGAAGGAACTGCCGTACTCATCCAGCGAGATGTACATCGTCTTCTCTGTGCGCAGCATAGTGCGTATGTAGTCGCTCAGCGCTATCTCGGTGTCCATATAGTTCTCATACGCTTTTACGCCTGCCATTAGAGCGCCGATGTCACCCGGAAGCGCGGAGTGATAATGGTGCAGGGATATGTAGTCCACTACTTCATAGCACTGCTCCAGGACCTGACGGTCCCAGTCAGGATAATGTGTCAGGAAGGGACAGGACGATACACAGGCTATGGTCTCCACAGAACCGTCCGTATATTTTAAAGCCTTTGAGACCTCGCGCGCCTTGACGCCGTAACCGACCGGATCCTTCTCCCAGGAAGCGACCTGCCAGGGTCCGTCCATCTCGTTGCCGAGATAGAATATCTTGATGCCGTAGGGCTTCTCACGGCCGAATTCGATGCGTTTGTCTGCCCATTCGAGCCCACTCTCAACATTGGTGTAATCTATGAAGTCTATCGAGGCGTCGATGTCGTCAGTGCCGAGGTTGAGAGTCCACATGATGTCAGCGTTGACGCGCTCCATCCAGGTCAGGTATTCGTCGACTCCGACTTCCTTGGGGATAAAGCTTGAACGTGAACGGTCTATCAGAGGCCTGCGCGTTTCAAGCGGTCCGACGCTGTCTTTCCAGCGCCAGCCGGAGACATAGTTTCCGCCGAAACGGACGCTTGGCAGTCCCGCTTCGGTCAGAGCATCTATGAAGTCCTGACGGAATCCCTTGTCGTCAGCGGTGGGATGATCCGGCTTCCACATGGAACCGATGACCATATTGCCGATCGGCTCAAGGAATGCGCCGAACAGCCGGGGAGAGATGTCACCCTTGACATAGGAAGGGTGCAGTGAGACCTTGGTTTTTCTGGGCATGGCAGTAACCTCCTTGTCGTTTCTGTTGAGAAACATGGATACCGGCAGAAAACAACCGTTCCGGGATGCCTGCCGCATCCGCGGCTGTTTCCTGCACGGTACGCTGTCTATTTTCACTATATTTAAATATAGGCCTTCCGGACCGGTATGTCCAAGTAACTGCAGCAATGTATGGGGACAGTCTTTCAGACCGATATTCATTTATGCGTCCGAAGGCTCTCTGTGTCTTCCTGCTCCGGCATCTGCCGGCGTCTCCTCAGCAGTTCAGTCAGTTTGATGATCAGGGCTGCAAGGAGGAACATTGACATGAATCCGCCCAGACCATAAGTGATGTCGCTGAACTCCATGTTTCCGGTGCCGGTGATCTTCTGTCCTATCTCCACAGCGAAGGTAAGCACGAACATTAAGGAGAAGAAATAGATCCAGGTTATTGCAAGGTACATCTTCCTGTCCACCAGCCACTTGATGAGCGGGTAGGCCATCAGCGCCAGCGCGGTTCCGAAGACGCCCATGACCAGAAAATGCAGCCATTTATCGTTGAGCGAAGGGAAGTGCAAGTACAGAAGATCAGACAGTTTGTCATGTATCTTTGCTATAAACAGGACCAGAGCCTTAAGAACACTGCTCATTCTGATAACCTTTCCTGGATGTATTGCTCTGAGAGGCCGGTGTGCTGCCTGTCAGATGTTTTCTCTGCTAATAATAGTACAAAACCGCAGCATATGGCGAACCTCTGCGGCCGGCCTTCCGCTGACCTTGTCCGGGATATGTGAGAAGCCTATAATATGATTGTACATTTTTATTCAACATCATTGAGATATGACTCGGGAGGATATTGTCAATGGAGACCAGACCATATATACCGTGGGAGCAGATAAACAGCTTCATGATAGATGTGTTCAAGAAATACGGAGTGCCGGAAGAAGACGCAAAGATCTGCGCAGATGTGCTTCTTGAGAGCGACAGGAGAGGCATCGAGAGCCACGGCTGCAACCGATTCAAACCGATCTACCTGGACCGCATCGAGAACGGCACGCTGCTACCCGTCACCAAGATGGATATAGTCAAGGAGACACCCACCACAGTGGTGATGGATGCCAACAACGGGATGGGCATGGTAGCCAGTTATCATATGATGAACAAGCTGATCGAGAAGGCCAAAGTCTACGGCATGGCCGGAGGCGCTATATACAATTCCACCCACTACGGCATAGCCGGATACTGGACCACTATGGCTGAGAAGGAAGGAATGATCGGCATAAGCGGGACCAACGCAAGGCCGTCCGTTGCTCCGACATTCGGCGTGGAACCCATGATGGGAACGAACCCGCTGACCTTCACAATGCCAACGGATGAGGAGTTCCCGTTCAACTTCGACTGCGCGACTTCCATCGTACAGAACGGAAAGATCGAGTTCTATGAGCGCAGCGGAAAACCCACACCTGCCGGACTGGTCGTCACAAAAGACGGCGGCACCATGACTGATTCGGGAGAGATCCTCAGAGAGATGAGAGCAGGCAACTGCGCGCTTCTGTCCATAGGCGGACTCGGCGAGGAGACGGGCGGATACAAGGGATACGGATTCACCACCGTGGTCGAGATCCTCTCCGCTGCACTGGCGGGCGGCCCGTTCATGAAGGAACTGAGCGGAAAGAATCCCGACGGCTCCAACAAGATGTACCGCCTCGGACACTTCTTCTTCGTGATCAATCCGGAGTTCTTCATGGGACTCGATACCTTCAAGAAGACAGCCGGAGGCATCCTGAGAGGGCTGAGAGAGTCCGAGAAGGCGCCCGGTGCGGAGCGCATCTACACTGCCGGAGAAAAAGAGTGGCTGGCGTGGCAGGAAAGAAAGGACAAGGGAGTGCCGGTCGGCGAAGCCATCCAGAAGGAGTTCATCGGTCTGAGGGACAAACTGGGCTTGGACTACAAGTTCCCGTTTGAAGAATAAGGGATCTCTCATAAAGGATACGGTCTGACAGGGCGGCTGTAAGTATATAGTTTCTGAAGTATGGATCGTCCTTCCTGAAAGGCATATGCTTCAGAAAAACAGATCGATCCGAACAAAGTAAAGGAAAAGCCTGGTTCAAATGTCTGAGTTTGACATGTGAATCAGGCTTTTGTCTGCGGATAGGCGGGGACCAATGACAATATACGGAAAGGAGCCCGTAACCCTTTATCCTGTGAGGGTTACGGGCTCCTGTGATCCAATTTCTATTATTCCCACTCTTCGCGTTTTAAATGAAACTATAACATATACAGTTAATAACAGCGACAATATATTCTATTACTTAAACATATTTGG
>CACYBC010000011.1 GCA_902772615.1 uncultured Ruminococcus sp. | reverse complement strand
TCTTGCTCTGCACCGGTTCTCCGTTCAGCCAGCAGTCATAGCCCTCGTGTCTTGCGACGATCTTCAGGTGGTTGAATTCCCCGTACCTGACGTTCAGATCCACGGAAGGTATCTCTCCCCGGGTCCTGTAGGAAGGGACCTCCAGGGTGCCTTTTCCGCCGTTTATTCGCCACACCTGGTTGCGCACGTTCCTGAGGTTCCATCTGGGATCCTTGGGCTCGTTGCATCCGGCGTCGGTGCCGGGATGATAGTTCCAGATGGAGAGCGTCACGTCGTCTTCGCTGCCGAGCTTCACATCCGCCTCAAAGGTATATTCCTCGAGATCCTCTCCATCGAACACGGCCCAGCAGATGTCTTCGTTCGCGGTCATGCCCGGGAAGAATCCGGAGGCCATGAACTCCTCAAAAGTGCGGTTCCACACCTCGTTCTTTCCGGTCATGGGATGGGGATTGTCCGCCTTGACGAGCCTGCAGGCGCCGTCATCCTCCTCCACTCCTCCGTAGACCATCTGGGAGATGCCGACGTCCTTCCCGTTCACTTTCACGTTGCGGAACTCCACTCCGGGCCGGGACGACATTATGCCCGGCACGCCGAAGTATACCGGCGGGACCTTCTCGCTGACGGTCTCGCTCTCCAGGACCTCTTTGCCGCGGTTCGCGGCCATCAGGGAGATGGCGTGGTATGACGGGATGCCGTAGACCTCATGGTTGTTGAACACCACCAGATTCGGCTTCCATGCCGTGTAATCGCTGTTCTGCAGCAGCGGCGCGTATGCCGACAGCTTCACTATGTCCTGATTGCGCTCCATGCCCGCGAGGAACACCGCTTCTGCAAGCGCGCATTCCATGGAGGCGATGGTGTTGCCTCCGTTTACCGCGTACTCGCCCAGGAAGATCTCCGGGCCGCTGCGGTCGTATGAGTCGAAGCGGTTGTCGTTCTCCATGAAGAATTCCGGCGAGCTGTAGTAGTGCTCGTCCGCCATCTCGGTGGGAAGACCGTCCGCCTCGGTATGGGTGTTGGAGATGTATATCACATCGGGATAGGCCTCTTTCAGAGCCTTGTAGAACTTCTCGTATCTCTCGTTGTATTCCGGTCCGTGGTTCTCGTTTCCTATCTCGAAGTACTTCATGGAGAAGGGCTCCGGATGTCCCGCGGCTGCTCTCATGGCGCCGTACTTACTGTCGGCCGGTCCAAGGGCATATTCCAGCGCTCCGAGCGCCTCCTGCAGGAACTCGTCCACCGTATCATCGTCAAAGAGCTCCGATACCCTTGCCTGGCAGGACATGCCCACGTTGCACACGTACATCGGGGCCATTCCCGTGTCCTCGCACAGCTGCAGGAACTCGTGATAGCCGAATCCGTTGGTGGTCCTGTAGTGCCACATCAGGTTGTGGGAAGGCCTCTCCCAGGGATCCCCTATTGTGTTGGAGAACCTCATGGCGGTCTCGATGCTCATTCCCTCGACGATGCATCCTCCGGGGTATCTGAGGAACTTCGGGTGTGTCGCCATCAGGGCTTCCACTATGTCCTTCCTCAGTCCGTGTCCGCAGTAGGTGTCCTCCGGAAGCAGCGACGTATAGCCGAACCTCACCTCAGCTGCAACCGGGCAGCTTATCACCGTGCACGCCTCATGACAGGTATCATTGGAGACCAGTCTCAGTTCCAGCTTCTGCCAGCCGGGTCCTCCGGCTGCGCTTGCGGACTCCTCGGCGAACACTTCGCCCTGAGGTCCCTGCAGGGATACGCTGAGTTTCACGGGATATGCGGTCTTTACGAACATGATCATGTCGTAGGCTGCGTCCCTGGTGACGCTGGCGCCGGAATATCCGATGTTGCGGATCTTTCCGCCCGGCGTGAAGCTTACCAGCAGCGAAGCCTGTCTCTTGTCGTTGAGGGTGTCCCCCTGATCGAGATCCATCTCGGCGCCTTCGCTGTACCAGCCGGGTATCGGGGTATACGGGACCTTGTCGGCCCAGTCGTCCATCCCTTCTCCGTGATTGAAGCAGCCGGGCCAGCCGCCTCTGTTGATGTAGACCAGCTGGTCCTCGTCTGTGGTGCAGCCTCCGGGGATCAGCGAGTCCTCAAAGGACCTGTTCCTGATCATCTCGGGATAGATTCCGCCGTCACCGGCTCTGTTTATGTCCTCAAAAAAGAGGCCGTACAGATCCTCCGCGGCAGGAAACCTGACTTTCCTTGTGTAGACCTTTACTTCGTTCATGGCTGTTTTTTCCTTTCAGTCACGTTATGTTTACTGGCTGTTTATCTGCTGTTCCCTGAGTTTCAGACAGAGCTCCTCGAACTCAAGGCGTTTTCCGTATGACTCGAATGTGAATTCCCTGCATCTTCCCCTGTCGCCCTTCCAGTAGAGGTATGTCCAGGGTCCGCTGTCGCCGTCGGTGACGTCATCCTCCCTGTTCCTGACAGTGCCGTTCTCCAGAAGAGAATAGAACTCGTCCCACTGCTGCCCGGTCAGGCTGAGCGTGCCGGACACGGTGATGTCAGCCTCGGTGAGAGGAAAATGGTCTCCTTCCCTGGTCTCGTGGTAGAAGAAGTACTCTCCTTCCACCGCTGTAAATCTGTACCTCTGAAAGTACGGCGGGAACGTAGACGTGGAATCCGTGTAATAGAAATCGTAGATCTTGTCTTCCTTAACGTTCCTGCCTACGGTCTTTTTGCCTGACATGATGATCGCTCCGGCCGTTATCAGCGCAGCTGCCATAAGCAGCGCTGCACATATTATGGACCATTTTCTGGATGATGTGTTCTCCATGGCTTTGCTCCGTCACCATCACAGGCTGTAGCAGAGCTCGTATGCCTCGCGGATCACGCTCATGAGGTTGCCCACCTCGCGAGCGTCGCCTATCACGTGCACCCTGTCCTGAGGATAGCCCGCAGCCGCGAGGCTGTCGGACACGGTGCGCACAGGCACATAGCCCACTGACATGATCACGCTGTCAGCCTGAAGAGCCTCCTCTGCGCCGTCCCTGCTGATCTTCACGCAGAGCCTGTCCGCGCTCTCCACTCCCTCAAATCGCGCAGACGTGTACACGGGTATTCCGTAGTAGCGGATGATCTCCCTGAGCATGTTGGAGTTCGCAGCGCAGAGGCCCGGGACCTGCAGGATATCCTCCTGCATCTCCACCACGGAGGGCTTCTTCCCCTTTTTGGCGAGATCGTATGCTATCTCTATTCCCGTGAGACCGCCGCCGATGATGACGACTTCGTCGCCGACCGGCTTCGTGCCTCTCAGGTATTCTATGGCCTCAAGGACTCTCTCATCATCCAGTCCGGGCAGCGGCAGTCTTCTCGCCGCGGATCCGGTGGCAACGATGATCTCATCGAAATCCTTCAGATCTTCGGCTTTGGCCTCGGTGTTCAGTCTCACGTCCACTCCGAGCTTCTCCATCTGATGCCTGTACCAGTCCAGGAGCATCCTGTCCTTCTCCTTGAAGTCAGGCGCCGCCGCGGCGATGAACACGCCTCCCAGCTCGCCGGTCTTCTCGAAGAGGGTCACTTTATGGCCTCTCAGCGTGAGGATGCGGGCGGATTCCATTCCGCCTATTCCTCCGCCTACTATTGCGATGTTCTTCTTTTCAGCCGCCTCGGTGAGATCCCACTCGGTCTCCTCCATGGCGGTGGGGTTGACCGCGCAGTGGGCCATGCTCACTCCGCGGCTTCTGGGAGTCCTCACCAGACTTATGCCGAAGCAGCCGTTGTGGCATGCGATGCAGGGTCTGATGTCCTCCTCCCTGCCCTCTCTGGCCTTGTTGAGCCACTCAGGATCCGCAAGGAACTGGCGGGCAACTCCTATACCGTCTATCTCGCCCGCAGCGATCACCTTGTCCGCGAAGGCGGGATCCTCCATGCGTCCGGCGCAGAACACCGGGATGTTGACGAACTTCTTGATGTATGAGACCTCCGGGAAGTTGCAGTGCAGAGGCATGTATACCGGAGGATGAGCCCACCACCAGGAGTCGTAGGATCCGTTGTCGGCGTCCAGGGCGTCCGCGCCGGCGGCTTCCAGCAGTCTCGCCGCAGCGGGGCTCTCCTCCAGGCTGCGTCCGAACTCCTCGTAATCCTCTCCGGGCAGAGCTCCCTTGTTGAATCCGCGCATCTTGCTGGAAACACTGTAGCGGATCATAACGGGGAAATCCTCGCCGCAGGTCTTCTTTATCTCCCGTATGACCTCAGTGATGAAGCGGAAGCGGTTCTCCAGGCTTCCGCCGTACTCGTCGTTCCTCTCATTGGTATTTGAAATGGTGAACTGGTCGAGCAGGTATCCCTCATGGATGGCGTGGATCTCGACTCCGTCTATTCCCGCCTTCTTGCACATCAGCGCGGACTTCCCGAAGGCATCCACCAGGTCGTGGATCTCCTCCCTGGTAAGTCCCCTGTGCTTGAGGTCCGGCATCCAGACGTTGGGTATGCCGTCGGAGGGAGCCACCATCAGAGCGTTGCGGGTGGCTTCGTCCATACCGGGTCCCAGCCCTATGAGCTGGGCTCTCCCGAATCCGGCTCCCAGCTGGAAGAAATACTTGGTCCCGTAGGAGTGGATCTCGTCTATGACTTCCTTCACCGGGCCGAGGAAGATGTCCTCCTTCTCATAGAGGGATCCGTTCATGTCCTTTACTCCGGTCACGCCCGGGACTATCAGTCCGACTCCGCCACGGACTCTCGCCATGTAGTAGTCCCTTATATGAGGGTTGAACTTTCCGTCATGTCCCAGGAATGACGTTCCTCCCATGGCAGTCAGGATGACGCGGTTCTTGAGGGTGACGCTGCCGATCTTTACCGGTGAAAACAGAGATGAGTACCTTTCCTGCATATTTCTGATCCTTCCTTTCAGTAAAAGAACCGACCGAATATCTTTTGTTCTTATGTCAAAATTATACATTGAACAGTCCGGCTTCGGAACAATGCGATTTCGACAAATTACCTGCGGACATACTGTCAGAATGACAAAAGAACAGAGCTGAGACAGGTGTCTCTGCTCTGTTCTTTATCGATCTATTCATATCCCGGCAGTCTTGTTCAGCCTCCGTACACCCTGGTCATGAACTAGTCTGTCAGTTCCGGATACTCCTTTATCAGGAACATGAAGTATCCCCTGTCGCTTCTCGCCGGGAAGGAGAGGATCTCCTCCTCCGTCGCTATCAGGAAGAGATAGCTGAACTCTCTTTCGCTGTTTCTGACAGTCTCCACTCCGGCAGTGTATCCTCCCTGAGCGTAGAGCCTGTTCGCCTCCGCCAGAAGGATGTCCTTGTCCCGGATCGGCTGATCTCCTTCAAAGAAGTCCACGGCCACACGGTATCTTACCGCTTCTCCCCTGTAATGCTCTATTGCTGCCATCAGAGGCACGGATCTTCCGGTCTGTCCCATCCCGGGCGTCGCATATGAAGCTGAAGGCGCCTCAGGATAATCCTCTATCAGCCTGTAGGCAGGTGTGTATACTGCCGGTTCCTCACCGACGGGCTGATTCGGGACGTGCACCACAGCTCCGCCTTCCCCTTCGCCATTCTCAGTGATGCCGGGTTCCGGTTCCGGTTGAGTCACCTCCCCCGATATCTCGGGCGGATCCGTGACAGGGTCCTCCACCTTGCCCGGGAACGGATACGGTGCCCCCTCACGTCCCTCTGTGCCTTCTTCCGCCGCGGGATCCGGATCTCCGTTCTCCGCTACCGGTGGCACGCCTTCACAGGCAGGCTGCGCCGGGGAGAACTGTTCCATTCCTCCGTTGGACGGCTGCGGATCGGGCTCCGTGGACGGCGGAGCCGGTTCCGGTTCCGGCACGGGCTGTGATATCTCAGACTGCGGCTGCTGCCCTTGCGGCTGTATGACCTCTACGTTCTTTCTGTCAAGGACGCCGCTCTTCCATAATCCGATACCCAGCAGCGCCACAATGCAGAATGACAGCGCCGGCACTGCCGCTCTATTGAACGCCTTCCTGCGTTCCCTTCTTAAGTTCTCGTATTCCTCTATGCGTCTGAGCGCATCATGCGCCATCTGTTCATAGGTCTTCATCAAAATGACCCTCCGTTTCCAGTAATCTCTTAAGTGACTGCCTTGCGCGGTACAGCAGGGTCTCAGTGCCGTGGACCGACCTCTTCATTATGCGGGCCGTCTCCTTGTTGCTGAAGCCTTCAAAATAGGTCAGCCAGAGCACCTGGCGGTATTCCGCCTTCAGATGAGCCATCGCCCTGTGAACGGCTATCTTCTCCTCCTGCCTGATG
>CACYBC010000010.1 GCA_902772615.1 uncultured Ruminococcus sp. | reverse complement strand
GTCACCGTGATCCTTTCCGCCGTCATCTCCGCGGTATGCTTCATCATAGGATTCTTCCTCGCAACGGCTCTTTCCCTGCAGACCGGGGCGGCAGTTGTGACGGTGGAGTTGATTTTCTTCGCGATAACGGCTACAATAGCATATGCAGTATCAAAGTCGAGGATCCGCTCCCGCGGGAAATCGGCTGCAAACGGAAATATAGCTGAACAGGAGATATGAAATGGCTGAATATGTAATGGCCCTTGACGCCGGCACCACATCCAACCGATGCATAATCTTCAACAAAAAGGGAGAGATATGCTCTGTTTCACAGAAGGAGTTCACTCAGTATTTCCCTCAGCCGGGCTGGGTGGAACATGACGCTGAGGAGATCTGGCTTACCCAGTTCGCCGTCGCTTCCGAAGCCATGGCCAAACTGGGGGTAAAAGCTTCCGACATAGCGGCAATCGGCATAACCAACCAGAGAGAGACCACCATAGTATGGGACAAGACCACCGGAGAGCCCATCTGCAACGCCATCGTCTGGCAGGACAGGAGGACCGCTCCGTACTGCGACGAGCTCATGAACAAAGGCCTGGCTGATTCCTTCCGCATGAAGACCGGGCTCATAATCGACCCCTATTTTTCAGCGACGAAGATCCGCTGGATACTCGAGAACATTCCCGGCGCCCGTGAGAAAGCCGAAGCCGGCAAACTGCTGTTCGGCACTGTCGAAACCTGGCTGATCTGGAGGCTGACGGGCGGAGCTGTCCATGTGACAGACTACTCCAACGCCTCACGTACGATGATGTTCAACATAGTCGACCTGAAGTGGGACGAAGAGATACTTGAGGAACTCGGCATTCCCGTATGCATGCTCCCGGAAGTCAAGCCCTCCAGCTGCATCTACGGAGAGACCACGCCGAACCTCTTCGGCGGTCCCGTGAAGATAGCCGGAGCCGCCGGAGACCAGCAGGCTGCCCTGTTCGGACAGATGTGCTTCAGCCCCGGAGAGGCAAAGAACACATACGGCACAGGCTGCTTCCTCCTCATGAACACAGGCGAGAAGCCGGTGTTCTCCAAGAACGGCCTTATAACCACCATAGCCTGGGGCATCGACGGAAAAGTCGAATACGCTCTTGAAGGCTCCATATTCGTAGCCGGCTCGGCGATACAATGGCTGAGAGACCAGCTGAAGATAATAGACTCGGCAACAGACTCCGAATTCTTCGCTTCAAAGGTGCCCGACACCAACGGATGCTATCTCGTCCCCGCCTTTACCGGCCTGGGCGCCCCGTACTGGGACCCATACGCGCGGGGCACTATAGTGGGACTCACCAGAGGCGTGAACAAGTATCATATAATAAGGGCGACGCTTGAATCCATAGCTTATCAGACATACGACGTGCTGTCCGCCATGGAAGCCGACTCCGGCATAAAGATGTCCTCCCTTAAGGTCGACGGAGGAGCGTCGGCTAACAACCTCCTGATGCATATGCAGGCTGACATCATCCAGGCCAACGTCACCCGTCCGGCCTGCGTCGAGACCACAGCCACCGGAGCCGCGTACCTGGCAGGCCTGGCGGTAGGCTACTGGTCCACCAAGGAGGAAGTTCTGGACAATATAGCTGTAGGCAAGGTGTTCTGGCCCAAGATCACTGCCGAGGAACAGAGAAAGAAGATAAAGAACTGGAGAAAGGCCGTCGCCACCACGAGAGGATGGGACAGGGACTGATATGGCAAACATCGAAGAACTGAAGCAGGAATTCCTTGAGATCTGCAGGAACAGCATAAAGAGAGAAGGAATCGAGGAACTTCTCAACTGGATCTGCAGCAGCGACTTTTTCCGGGCTCCCGCCAGCACGAAATTTCACGGATCATACCCGGGAGGGCTGCTGGAGCACTCAATGAACGTTTACAGATGTCTCAAAAAGATAGTTGAGAGATACCCGGAAGAAAACATCAGTGATGAAACTGTGGCCATAGTCTCGCTGTTCCACGATGTATGCAAGGTCCATTACTACAAGACCGGAACAAGAAACGTCAAGGATGAATCCGGCAAATGGATCACAAAAGAGGTATATGAAGTGGACGAGCAGTTCCCCATCGGACACGGCGAGAAGAGCTGCATAATCCTGCAGTGGTTCCTTAAAAAACTTACCGTGGATGAGCTTCTGGCCATAAGGTTCCACATGGGCGGCTTCGATGCCGCGGTCAAGGGCGGAGACACTTCAGCCTCGAGAGCATACAACCAGTGTCCGCTGGCAGTGATGCTTCACCTGGCGGACCTTGAAGCATCCTATCTCATTGAAACG
>CACYBC010000009.1 GCA_902772615.1 uncultured Ruminococcus sp. | reverse complement strand
GCCTTCGTCAAGGGAGCCCATGTTCTGCTGGATGACGATCAGGCCGAGAAGTTCGTCAGAGCCCGCATGAACGTCGGCAAAGGCACCAACGCCGAGCGAATGGCCCGCCAGACCCAGTACATGCAGAAGGCCTACAACCTGGTCATGAACCAGTTGCGGGAGAACCCGAACTACATCAACGACCTGTACAGTGAACTGGATGGCAAGATCCACACCACAGGATCCGGGAAAGATTTCTCCAGACTGACCAACCAGCTCCTGGAATACGAGGCGCTCGGCATCATGCACTTCACCGGCACGACCAAGATGGGCGATACTCTGGGGGAAGGCCTGAAGAAAGAAGACTACCACGAGGAATTCTATGTGGACGACGAGTCCATCCTCGCTTGCTATAAGAAAATTATGAATATCAAGGAACAGCAATAATCATGAATCAGAATACGGATATCGAACTGAAAGACACACGAAACGAAGAGATGGAAATCGACCTGCTCGAGCTCTTCGGATATTTCATGAGCAAAATCTGGTGGATCGTGTGCGCCTTTATCATCGGCGCATTGATTGCCGGGCTCATCACCGCCTTCGTCATCACACCGAAGTACACGGCCACCGCCAAGATGTACATGGTCAATTCCTCTTCCCAGTCCGTCGTCGACCTGACAGACCTGAACATCGGTCAGTCTCTCTCCGGCGACTACGTGGAACTGCTGAAGACCAGACCGATCGTCGAGGGCGTCATCCAGGAGCAGAATCTCCAGTATAGCTACAACCAGCTTGTAAACATGATGGGACTCTCCGTTGTGAATGAGACCAGAATCATCCAGATCGACATCACAAGTCCGGATCCAAAAGAGGCCATGGTGATTGCCAACTCATTGGCGGATAAAGGTGTCAGCGAGCTGCCGAAGCTCATGGAGACACCGGCGCCGCATATTGCAGAATACGCCATCGTACCGGTCAACAAGAGCTCCCCGAGTCTGACGAAGAATACCGTGATCGGCGCGCTGCTTGCGACCCTCCTGATGCTGGCCATCTTCACCGTCCAGTTCCTAAGAGATGATACCTTCAGATCGGCAGAGGATGTAGAGAGAGAGTTCGGCGTCATGCCGCTCACCGTCATACCGGAAGGCAAGATAGAAGGCCTCGCATCCGATAACGACAAAGTCAAACGCAAAGGCAGGAGGAAACGCCGTGGATAACTACTATTACAAAGATAACAATATGGAATTCGGTCTGACCCCACAGCTGCCGTATTCAATAGAAGAAGCCATCAACAGACTGAGAATCAACATCTCATTCCTGGGCAGCGATGTGCGCAGGATCATGATTATCAGTTCCGAGCCGAACGAAGGCAAGTCCTTCCTGACACTGAACCTCTGGAATCAGATGGCACAGGCCGGAGAGAAGGCGATCCTCGTGGATGCGGACATGCGTAACTCCAACATGGTTACCAAGTATGACATGAAGCGGGAAGATGGCAAGGAGATGAAGGGTACTTCTCATTATCTGGCAGGCAATGCAGAACTGAACGAAGTGCTCATGCACACCAAGTATGGCTACGGCGATATTATGCTCAATGTGGAGAACGTCATCAACCCATCCATGCTGCTGGAGACGACAAAATTCGAAGAGCTCTTCGATGCGCTGGCTAAGAGATACAGATATGTCTTCGTCGATGCGCCGCCGCTTGGCATCGTATCCGATGGAGAGAGAATCGGCAACATGTGCGACGGAGCGATTCTCTGCGTGCGCAGTGCAACGACCCCGAAGGGTGTCGTCAGAGAATCCGTACACCAGCTGGAGAGAGCCGGCTGTCCGCTTCTGGGCATCGTCCTCAACAGAGTCGATGAGAGTAAGGGCGGTTACGGCAAGTACGGTAAATACGGGAGATATGGGAAGTACGGTCATTACGGTAAGTACTATTCCGATTACTATTACGGAGGCGGAGAGAAGAAAAAGCACCGCAAGTAACGTTAGATAGTTTCGCGGCTCCCGGGAGCCGCTGACTATAGACATCTTTGAAGAAAGGAGGAACGGACCAATGGGCAAGAAAATCTTAAAGAAGATGGTAGTGTTCGTAGTTGCTGCAGCACTTGTCATCTCTTCCGGAGCTTGTGTATTCGCAGGAACCAGCAGTCAGGTAGGAAAGACCACATCAGTCACGACAAACCAGGTATTTTCCAAGAGAACTTGCACCGTCAAGTGGGCAAAAGTTAAGAACGCAGTTTCTTACAACGTTTACAAGAACGGCAAGCTGGTTGCAAAGGGCATCAAGGGTACTAGCTATACCCTCAAAGGCATCAAAGCCGGTGCAACATTTAAGATCACCATCAAGGCGCTTGCTAAGAACGGCAAGACATTAGGTAAGGCGTCAACCACAAAAGCTAACACCACGACCAACAGATGGATGAAGACTGTGAAGTTCAAGAAGGTCAAGAGAGGCAAGAAGAAGGCTACTGTCTACTGGACGAAAGTCAAGGGAGCGACAGCATATCAGGTGCTGTATTCCAAGGATGGCAAGACCTGGAAGAGCAGGATCGTCAAGGGCGGTTCCAAGACTAAGGTCACCATCAAGAAACTCTCAAAGGGCAAATGGTATTTCAAGATCCGTCCTATAAAGAATGGATATCTGGGATGTCGCACAGCATCAAAGACGGCCAAGGTTAAGTAAGCCATGCTC
>CACYBC010000008.1 GCA_902772615.1 uncultured Ruminococcus sp. | reverse complement strand
GAGAACTCGAATCTCCGGCCTTCTGCTCCGGAGGCAGACGCTCTATCCAACTGAGCTACGGGCGCATGTGTTTTTTATTCAATTTTTAGTGGCGCGCATGACACGACTTGAACTGGCAGCCTTCGGCTTCGGGAATTCTGGCACAGGGTCAGACCTTTTGCTCCGGAGGCAGACGCTCTATCCAGCTGAGCTACGGGCGCTTGTTTCAGTGTACGGAAAGAAGAATAGCATACTATTCACCCCTTTACAACACACAGAGAATTGCTCATACGACAGATATACATGGAACTTCTCTGTTTTTTCTCGTTGTTATACTCCTCTCATTGTGTTAGAATCAACTCGAGTTAAGATATTAAAAAGGAGAATAATAACCATGCAGGTTGGAAACGCCTTTATCTTCGATCATCCCCTGATACAGCACAAACTTGCGCTGATGCGTGACAAGAACACAAACACCAAGGATTTCCGCATCCTCACAAATGAGCTTGCAGAACTCATGGTATATGAGATCACCAAGGATCTGCCTCTGGTGGATACTGAGATCGAGACTCCCATATGCAAAGCTACATTCAAAATGCTTTCGGACAAGCACATCACACTGGTTCCCATCCTCAGAGCCGGTCTGGGAATGGTAGATGGCGTGCTCAGGCTTCTCCCTACCGCACGCGTCGGACATATCGGCGTATACCGTGACCCCAAAACACACGAGCCGGTAGAATACTACTGCAAGATGCCCGATGACGTCGCCGACAGCATCGTGATAGTTCTTGACCCGATGTTCGCGACCGGCGGAAGTGCCTGTGCTGCGCTTGATCTTCTCAAAGCCCGCGGCTGCAAGGATCTGCGTATGGTATGCATGGTCGCTGCTCCTCCAGCTGTTGAACGCATAGCAAGAGAGCATCCGGATGTTCCCGTTTACTGTGCCGCTCTCGATGAGAAACTCAACGAGAATGCCTACATCGTACCGGGTCTTGGAGACGCCGGCGACAGGATCTTCGGAACAAAATAATATCCCATCTCTGCTTATTATGAATAATTAAGCGCAAAGTGTCTGTTTCGGCGCTTTGCGCTGTTTTTAAAGGTAACTGTGATGGCGAAGAATTCCAACAAGAAACGAAAAGACCTGACGATCAGGCCTGTATCTTTCCTTTACAGGCTTGCAATCTTTCTGTTCGGGATCTATCTGCGGATATTCCGGCATCTTCATATAGACCGCTCTGAACTCAAGGATGTTAAGCCGCCGTATTTCCTGATATGCAATCATCAGTCTATGGTGGATTTCGGGGCTGCCGCTCTTGTGTGCAAAAAGGATCTGATCAGCTTTGTCGTTTCTACTCACTTCTTCAGGGACCCTGTTCTCAGTATCGGTCTCAAACTTGGCGGATGCATACCGAAGAGACAGTTCTTTCCGGATCTCTCGGCCGTCAGAAAGATGCTCCGTGCGGTCCGTTCCGGACTCAGCGTCGGTATCTTTCCGGAAGGACAGACATGTTACAGCGGTCAGTGCAACGACATTGATCCCGCCATCGGAAAACTTGTAAAGGCGATGGATGTACCTGTCGTCAATATCCAGATAAGAGGTAATTTCCTCACAGCTCCAAAATATGCCAACGGAGCGGTTTTCCCCGGATATACCGTAGCCAAGGGATCCCTTCTTCTGTCCAAGGAAGAGATAGATTCTTTATCGGACTCCGAGATAGCCGACAGAATAGCAAAGGGTCTTGCGTACGACGAGTATGAGTGGCAGCGCAAAGAAATGCACCCCAGCCGCCGTCCGAGGACAGTGAACGGTCTGGAGAACATCCTCTGGCTCTGTCCGAAGTGCGGAAAAGAGCATGCCATGCAGACAGACGGTCCATATCTCTATTGCACAGAATGCGGATATCGGGTACAGACTGACGAGTACGGATTTCTTAAGAACACTGACGGTACCTCTGCCGAACTTGACACTCCCCCGAAATGGTATAACTGGCAGAAGGAGCAGCTCGAAAAGCAGCTTGATGCAGGTACTCTCCTTCCCCTGACTCTCAAGGGTAGGTTCCTTGAATCAGCTGTGGATGATTTTTCCGAGAGCGGATACGGATGCCACGGAGAGGGAACAGCCACCCTCGACAAGGACGGCCTCACCCTTGATGTGACCAGAGACGGTGAGCCATTCACGTATAAAGTGAATCCGGGGCTTACTTTCAGCCTTACGCATACAGCTGCTCTCTGGGCCTTCGACATACCCGGAAACACCAAAGAAGACCGCGATTTCGCATTTGATCCCGAGGACTCGAGAGATATGATGAAGTTCGTTCAGGCCTGGACGATCGTCAGAGAAAGATACTATTCCTGAGTATTCCTTCGTCAGTCGTCATCTTTGCGGGCAGGTTTTATACCGACTGTTTTTCGCTTTGTTGAAAAATCTGTTGAAATTGTTGATAACGTTAAAAAGCCGGCTATTTGCTTTTGTATTTAAATTAGTACAAACCTGTTCAATTCTAAAGATTTTCTTTTACAGCTTTGCGCAAATTCTATAGATTTCTGGGTCATTAATCTACTTCTTGCCGAAGCTTTTTTCTGATTCCAGCGGCACGTCATATATCCCTGCCGTGTTTAAAACTATTTCGAAATCCGGAGTTGCGAGATGACTTTTATACAAAACGTAGATTACGAAAAGTTTGATGATTTCGTAAGAAATCACAGCGTCAAAAGTCACTTCATGCAGAGTCCGGCATGGGGAGAGCATAACGCTGCAGAGCACGGCGACAGAGTCCACCGAGTCGCTCTGACAGACGATTCCGGAGCCATCAGGGCAGCAGCTCTTCTTCTGGAAAGAAAACCGGCACATTTCTTCCCTCCCTATCTGTATTGTCCCAGAGGATACGTCTGTGATTTCAGCGATAAAGAGCTCGTAGAAGAGATGACTGAAGCTGTCAGAAACTATGCTTCTTCTCTCGGAGCGATGTTCGTAGCAATAGACCCCGACGTCGAAAGGCGGGAGCTTTCCCCTGACGGCGAACCTGTTCCAGGCGGCTTTGACAATTCCGGCATAGTGGATCATCTGCTCTCTCTTGGCTACAGGCACAAGGGCTGGACCACCAATTTCGGAAGGTCTCCCCGTTTTACTTTCAGGATCGACCTGACAAGAGACAAGAAGGATATAGAGAGATCCTTTACCGGCAACATCATGAAGAACGTCCGCAAGTCGCATCATTATGCCGTACGTTTCTGCGAAGGTTCCTCATCTGATATCCCCACGCTCTACCGCCTGCTCACCAGGACCGCCGACAGAGATGATTTCGTCCCTTACCGCGAGTCCTATTACCAGAGCTTTTACGATCATCTGGCAAAGGACGGAATGGCCCATCTGTATTTGGGGTATGTCGATCCCTCCGCCACAGTAACGATGCTGCAGCAGGAGCTTGCCGAGCTGCTTGAGCGGCGCACAAAGCTGAAAAAAGAAGGACCTCTCAGAGAATCGGCGGAATCAGAGGCGAGGCTTCTGAGAGAGATCGATCTCTTCAGAGGCTACGCGGAACAGTATCCTGGAGAAGTTCCCGTAAGCGCACATCTCGTAGTCAGATACGGCAATAAAGCCTGGGCAGTACATGCCGGAAGCCTAGGCGAGATGAACGAGACATTCTGCAATAACCGAGTGTATTATGAAAAACTGATGGCCCAGAAGGACGCCGGCTGTGTAT
>CACYBC010000007.1 GCA_902772615.1 uncultured Ruminococcus sp. | reverse complement strand
TGGCAGAATTTCGCACCATCCTGAATCCTGGTGCCGCAGTTGGAACAGTACATGTGATCCTCCCGATCGTTTAGTAGATATATTTTAGCAGATACCGCAGGATTTCGACATCTCGATGTATCTTTGAGTCAAAAGAGACCTTTCAGACGTAAGTAATTGTCAGAAAATGCTCTGTAAAGGATATCAGCTTAACAGCCTTTTGACGAACCAGAGACTGGAGAACATGACCGGTTCTCCCTTCTCATCCTTGTAGAACGACTGCATGTCGTTGTAGGCGAGCTCAAAGCCGTTCCTCAGCAGGAATACGGCGGACGGAACGTTGTTCTCCGCGGTGCCTGCGATGATTATTACAGGCGTCCCTGATTCGCTGAACATCCTCTCCAGGGCCTTCAGGCTCTCGGAGGCGTATCCTTTTTTGAAATAGGCCGAGTGGAAGCAGTAACCGAGATAGTAGCCTCTGGGATCCTCGGCACCTCCGACCCTGTTGAACGCGAAGAAGCCTATCACCTTTCCGTCCAGGCAGACGGCGTAGAACATGTGATCCTCGCTCTCTGCGTACTCCGCCCAGCGTGATATCTCCTCCCTGACCTCTTCCGGATCTGTCTTCTTGGGACTGTCGTAGCAGGCATACTGAGAAGCGGAGAAATCGATCCATATGTCCCTTATGTCGCTCCAGTCATCCTCCCTGACACGGCGGATAACGAGTCTCTCAGAGCATATCTCATCAGGGTACATCGCGTTCCTCCTTTCAGTCCGGTGTCGAGCGTCTTCTGTGAAACTATAGCACTTTTTGAGCGATAGCGGAACAGCCGAGGACATGCCGGAGATCTATACGCATAAGTAACCTTCCTGCATGTACCTCCTGAGCTTTCTGAGGACTCTTCTCTTCATTGAATGGACCTCCTCGCGGCTCATGCCCGCTATCTCTCCGTACATGCTCTCCGTCAGAGGTTCGTCACCGGCTACGCAGTACATGATCAGGGTCCTCTCATCCCGCTCGAGCCTTCCGACGGCCTCGCGGAGAAGCTGCAGGTCCATCTTTTTCTCCACCTGCTCCTCCACGGACAGGGACGGATCCTGCACTGCGCAGCATTCGGACGTCTGCCCTGCCGGCGCATCATCCTCCTGCGGACGTACTATGTGCATGCCGTATCTCTGCAGCGCCTGTTTGAAGCTCCTTTTGACATAGCAGCTCCTGTTGCGCTGGTATCTGAGCTCCTCCGCTGTCCCGCCGTCGGTCTCGATCACTATCGGACTGTCGTCCCCGCAGGATTCCAGTATCCCGAAGGATCTGCTGCGGGAGCGTCCCTCCTGCGTCCTGAGGAATGAACTGAACTGGCTGCTGTTCATGCTTATCCAGTTGTCGCTGCACGCGGGCCTGTCCGGATCCCGCTTTACCAGGAATATCTTCATGATGTCCTTTCCCAGGCGTCGCCGGAAAAGGACTCTTGAACGCCGCAGAAGCATGCTCAGACGAATAAAAAACGCCGCTGAGATCGGACGGGAGAAGAACGGATAAACGTTCTCTCCTGCCGGCTTCATACGGCGCCTGGAAGTGTTTTCAGTCCCTGTGGGATCCTGCTCCGCCTGCACGTTTCAAAGTCGTGTGATGTTCTGTTTTATCTACAGAGAAATGAACGGCGTCCCGCCGCACGTCTCTGCTTTCTGAATCTCGCGAGGTCCAGGATGCCCTGGAACTTGCACTTGCGGCATTTGATCCTGATGCTGCCGCTGGTGCCCGCCGCGACGTCCACCAGCCTGTGCCCGCATCTGGGGCATCTCAGCGTCCTGAATCCGTCGCTGCCGTATAATCGCTCGCTGTCATGTCTGTCCTGCAACTGTCAGACCTCCTTCTTGAGCCTGAGCCCGGGCACCACGAACCAGCGCTGGCCCTCCCTGAGAAGGACCTTCTTCTTTCCCCAGACCTCTATGAGGAAATACTCCTCGGCACCGAGGTTCTCGGATGCCCTGAGCTTTCCGGTCCGGAAGATGCGCTGTATCACATAGGGCTTTCCGTCCACCTCTATGACGGTGGGACAGCATCCCCCGCCCGGGTAATGGATCACGTGAGCCCCCACATATTTCTTGTCTCCGTCTATCATCTTTCAGAATCTCATCTCGTCAATGTATCTCTTCTCTTCCACGAACCACACGCCGTCCTCGCAGTACACGCAGGTGTCCATGCCGTTTATCCTCACGCGGTAGGTCTCCAGCTTCCTGTTTCCGGGCTCGGTCTCCTCCTTTATCTTCCTTGAGGAGAACACGTGGAAGGCCTGCTTTCCGTGAAGGATGAGTATTGGAGTCGCCTCCCCGTCGGCCGAATGCCTGACCTGCGCCTCCACATTGAGCCTGCCTCTGACGTAGGCCCTTCCGTTTCTGTCTCTCTCGACATCAGTACTGAACACGGATCATTCCTCCCAGAATTCGCTGTTCACCAGTCCGAAGAGGCTGTGATCTCCTTTCTCGGGGTAGATGAACCATCTCTGGCCTCTTCTGTACAGATACCTCTCCCTGCCCTTGAGGTTCACCAGGTATCTCTCCTCGGCTCCGTCGTTGTCCTTGCCGGACAGCTTCTGCACCTTCTTTATGTCCTCTATCATGACCGCGGCTCCGGTGGAGAGCTCTATGACCTGAGGACAGCAGACGCCGCCCATGTAGTGCATGGCGGTCACGGTCACGTAGACGGGCTGCTTAATTCGTTCCCGCGGCGTATACATGGCTGTCTCTCCTCCCTTCCGCGGTAGGCACCAGAGCATAGAAGCTCGTCCCGCCGTCCGGATCCTCCGATGTGCGGAAAGGTATGCACAGATTGACGGTGCCGCACTCCTCGCACTCGAAGAGACCCTCTGTCTCCTCCAGCAGGAGATCAGTATTGAGCCTGCCGCATCTGCAGCAGCGAACTGCGTACGTCTTCAACTGTATCCCTCCTTTCTGCTATACCGCTCTTTCTATACGAAGCAGGCGCTCGGCGTATTCCCTGAAGGGCCTGCTGATCATCATGTCAAGTTCTCCCAGCCTGTTGAGAATCGCGCTGTAGCTGACGCCCAGCATCCAGGCCATTCCAGCCACTGCGAGCTTCTCCTCCTGGTCCAGGAGTCCCGTCCCGTAGTAGAGTACGCTGCTCCTTCCCCTGTTGAAGCGCTCCACGGCTCTCCTCACCAGAGGCTCCGGCATAAGCAGCGCCGCTGCCAGTCTGTTGGCGCACGCCTCGTTGAGACTGAGGACCCTCTCGAGCTCCTGCGGATCCCCCGCGACGCCGGATTCAGCCGGCATAAGGAAAAAGGTCACCGTCTGAAGAGGCACATGCCTCATGAGGATGTAGTGAGCGGCCTCGTGCGCCAGGGTGAATCTGCGCCTGCCGCTGTTCATGTCTGTGAGAAGCCTTCTCTCTATGACCACCGTTCCCTCGGGACATATCCAGTCCACGGTCTGTCCGTCTTCCAGGATCCTGAGGGATGCCCTGCCGTCGCCGTAGAATCCCACGTCGTCCATGTCGCCGGTCGCGAAATCCCTGTACTCTATCCTCAGTCCCAGGTAGTCCCTGATGAAGCCCTCTATGTCCACGCTGTCGGCGCCTCTGCGTCCGGTCCTCTTCCTGTAGTCGGATATCAGTGCCGTCCCCAGCTCGTCCAGTTCCCTGTAGGACAGAAGAGTCCTCATGGCACGCGCACCTCAGCGGCGGCGTTTTCAGGATAGTAAAGCATCTTGTCCTCCTTCCCGCGAAGAATACAGGACAGCTGCCTTATCTGACCTGGCTCTCCGCATGCTTGATGATGTGCGTAAGAACGCCCTGGATGTAGAACGTGTCACCGTCGGAGAACTCTATGTCCGCGTAGGCGTCGTTCTCCGGATGCAGGTACTGCGTCCCGTCGCTGTGCTGCATGAGCCTCTTGAGGGTGTTCTCGCCGTTGACGAGAGCGACGACTATGTCGCCCTCCGAGGCCGTGACCTGTTTCCTTATGACCAGGTAATCGCCCTCCGTGATCCCCGCCCCGATCATGGAATCTCCGCTGGCGGTGATTATGTACTTCTCTCCCTTTCCGAAGACCGATACCGGAAGACGCAGATACTCCATGATGTGCTCCTCCTGATAGGTCGGAGAGCCGCAGGAGATGTCGTTTCCGAGCCATGCGGTCTTCTCCATTCCCTGCCTGGAGTACTTCTCCTGCTCGGGACAGAGTCCCTCCGCGGTTATCTTGGCCATGTACTTCTGCGCAGTGGACTTCGATACCCCGAAGACGCTGCCGACTTCCCTGACTGTAGGCGTGTAGTCTCTCTCGAGAAGGCATTTGCCCATGTACTCCGAGATCCTGCCGATCAGATCCATATCCAGATGCTGCATTTCTTTCTCCCGCTGTCATTGAATCGTAACGCGGACAGGCGTCCGCGTTTGTTTGTAAGTGAATGATATACTCCCCCGGAATGCAAGTCAATACTCTATCGCGGACATTTTCGGGGCTCTTATCGACGGCGTGCACAGTGGTATAATTGCAGAAAGATCAGTGCACAGAAGGAGCGTTCATGGACAGGGCGGAATTCATCAGAAGACTTGAAGAATGCGGCTTCCCGAAGTCGGAGTACATGATAATGTCGGGAGGTTCCATGCTCATGCGGGGACTCAGGCAGTCCACCGAGGACATGGATCTGTGCATATCGGAGAAGCTGGCAGCGCAGCTGGATCTGGAGCACTGTCCGAAGAACTCTAAGGGATACTACTCCCCCTTTGAAGACATGGAGGTCTCGGTCAACCTGGGAGAGCGCCCCTACGACACGGTGGACGGATTCCAGTGCGAGACGCTGGAGAGCGTCCTTGAGTTCAAGCGCAGCCTGATGAGGGAGAAGGACATAAGGGACATAGAGGCGATTGAGAGATATCTGAACGCGAAAAAGGAGATCCGCGGGAAGATCTCCATAGTGAAGGCGGACATAACCGGGATCGATGCCGACGCAATAGTCAACGCCGCGAACAGCGGTCTTACGATGGGAGGCGG
>CACYBC010000006.1 GCA_902772615.1 uncultured Ruminococcus sp. | reverse complement strand
TTGATTACATTCGCATAACTGTCGCCGACAAGCGCAAGGTCACCGTTTCTGACTCCCGGAGCGCGCACGGTGATTACGTTGCCTACGATCGATTCAATTTTGGTATAGACTTTCTGCATCATTTCCCGGACCTCCTATTCAACAGCCCTGGCCATATAAAAGTCGGTGATCTTCTTCTCCTGCTCCTCGAATGCAGGTGTCCCTGACTCGCACCCGTGCCAGTCGAGGAATTCCTGTCGAAGCTGGTTGAAGAAGCTTCTGATCTCTCTCTTGTCCGTGAAATTGTAGGTCTTCGTCATTGCGTCGTAAAGTCTCTCAAACTCCGTTCTCTGTCTCTCCGGTTCGCACGCGGCGTCAATCGGGTCAAAGGAGTTCTGCTGCAGATAGACCGCGTCCAGAAGCTCTCCCTTCTGATAGAGGATGTAGTCCTCATTGGAAGTTCCTTCCTCACCGACGACTTTCATCATCTGGTTGATCTCTGTACTGCGGATCAGCATATGACGGGCATCCTGCATATGGTCCATGTCAACGACGCCTTTGTATTTGGACCAGGATTCCACCGGATGAATGGCCGGATATTTACGGGCATCGGAACGTTCCCTCGAAAGGCCGTGGAAAGCACCTACGACTTTCAGGGTTGCCTGCGTCACAGGCTCCTCGAAGTTACCGCCGGCAGGAGATACGGTTCCGCCGATCGTGATGGAAGCGATGCTGCCGTCGTTGAGACGAACCTTCCCGGCTCTCTCGTAGAAGCTTGCAATCGTGGACTCGAGGTAAGCGGGGAATGCTTCCTCACCGGGAATCTCTTCCAGACGTCCGGACATCTCACGCATTGCCTGCGCCCAGCGGCTGGTGGAATCGGCGAGCAGAAGGACGTCAAGTCCCATCTGCCTGTAATACTCTGCCAGAGTGACGGCTGTATAACAGGAAGCTTCACGCGCGGCGACCGGCATGGAGGAGGTATTGCAGATAATGATGGTTCTCTCCATCAGAGACTTGCCGGTACGGGGGTCGGTCAGCTCCGGAAATTCCTTCAGGACTTCCACGACTTCGCCCGCACGCTCTCCGCAGGCGGCGACGATCACGATGTCGACGTCGGAGTTCTTCGCCTGCATGTGCTGGAGAACGGTCTTGCCTGCACCGAACGGTCCGGGTGTGCAGAACGTGCCGCCCTTTGCCACCGGCAGGAACGAATCGATACAGCGAATTTGAGTGACCATCGGCTCAGTCGGGCGGAGCTTCTCTTTGTAACACTTCACCGCCTGCTTAATCGGCTGGGTAATGATCATGGTGAGATCCCGTTCCTCACCCTTCGAGTTACGGATCGTGCAGATGACGGACCTGACATTATAAGTGCCGGCTCCCTTGATTTCCTTGACGGTCCAGTCTGTCCCCTTCAGTGTGAAGGGAACCATGATACGGTGGGTGAACAGACCTTCCGGCACTGTTCCGATGGTACTGCCCGCCTTCACGGAATCGCCTGCTTTCACAGTCGGTGTGAAATCCCAGTCTTTGTCCGGGATCGCCTCCAGATACACGCCTCTCTCCAGGAAAAAGCCGCAGGTTTCTGCCAGTTCCGGAAGCGGATTCTGCAGTCCGTCATAGATCTGCGTCAACAGTCCGGGTCCCAGATCCACGCTCATCAGTTCTCCGGTGAATTCCACCTTGTCGCCGACCTTGATGCCGTTCGTCATCTCGTAGATCTGCATACTTGCTTCCCCGTTGTTGATACGGATGACCTCCCCTTTGAGGCGCTTGTCATCCACGAGGATATACCCGACTTCATTCTTACGCACGGAGCCGTCGAAAGTAACCTTGAGAAGGTTGCCGTTGACTCCGGCCACATACCCTGTTTCTGTTTTCATATAACACTCCCGTTACAAACTGTACACGCGCCTCTGGATCCCGTCGAAGAGTGACTTGAACTCGTCTCTGCCCTTCTCCCGGTCAAACGACGTGAGGCGTTCCAGCAGTTTCAATTTGACTGCATATCCGAACAACACATAGTCATCAAACACATGCAGTCCCATAATCGCGTCAAGATTCTCAAACTCGTACTCCAGGAGAATCTTTTCCGCCTCCAGGGGATTCTTCGCAGAGAGTGCGCCGGCCACGACCTGCGAAGTAACTGTGTCCTTCTCCTGAGGGGGAGAATAACTTCTGCCGAGAGCCGTACTCCTCTGATAGTTCAGCTCGCCGGTCAGCATCCCGTAGAACTTCGCCCACTCTCGGACAAGCGGCCCTTCTGTGCTGGAGAGGGTGAGCTTCTCCAGAAGTTCGTACTTCGAATCGCTCACATTGGACCGGCAAAGAGACAGGAATTCGCTGTACGTAATCGGCATATCCCCATCTGCCCTCAGTTCAGGGAGGCTCGCTATCAGATAATAATACGAAGCCATTGTTCACCTCTCTTTACTGGAAGTCCAGATCTCTGAAGTAAGGCATCAGCATCTCCATGATTCCTTCATCCGAGCAGTCAAAATAGCCTGATCCGTCCTTGGCGGCGAGACGGAACCCCTGCTGAACGTCCTTGGAAGGCCTGATCTCCAGTCCGCCCCTGATCTCCTGTGCCAGTTCGGCCTTGAGCA
>CACYBC010000005.1 GCA_902772615.1 uncultured Ruminococcus sp. | reverse complement strand
GCATATTACGGAAAACAGTTCATCCAGACGGAGAACGGATATACTCTTGAGTGAATTGTAATCATTTGCGGTTGACACACCGCGGCTTATTCTATAGACTTTGTATTGCACCTGAAAAATAAAAGGCTGAGAAGGAAACAAGTAGACAGAAGACCGCTTTTCCAGAGAGCATCCGGTCGGTGAAAGGATGTAAAGGCATTTCTGATCGAATACATTCCGGAGCCGCTTCCTGAAATCACAGTAGGGACAGACGGGACCGCCCGATACAGCGGAGACATCTGCGGGATGTCATGAGGACTGCAGTCATGCAGTCGAACAGAGGTGGTACCACGGCTTAGTCGTCCTCTGCTGCAAACGCAGCAGGGGACGTTATTATTTGGAGGAAGAATAAATGCAGATCTATGAGGAACTTAAGGCAAGAGGCCTTATCGCGCAGGTAACCAATGAGGAAGAGATCAGGAAGATGGTAAACGAGGGAAAGGCCACCTTCTATATCGGCTTCGACTGTACGGCGGACAGCCTCACGGCCGGGCACTTTATGGCGCTTTCTCTTATGAAGAGACTACAGATGGCAGGGAACCATCCCATAGCGCTCATCGGCGGCGGCACCACCATGATCGGTGACCCGTCAGGCAGGACCGATATGAGGAAGATGCTGACGCTTGAGGACATCAACCACAACGCGGAGTGCTTCCGCAGGCAGATGGAGAGATTCATCGAGTTCGGAGAAGGAAAGGCGCGGATGATCAACAACGCCGACTGGCTCCTCTCGCTGAACTATGTTGAGCTGCTGCGTGAAGTCGGCGCATGCTTCTCCGTAAACAACATGCTCAGAGCTGAATGCTACAAGCAGAGGATGGAGAAGGGACTCAGCTTCCTGGAGTTCAACTACATGATCATGCAGAGCTATGACTTCTACTATCTCTTCCAGCACTACGGCTGCAACATGCAGTTCGGCGGCGATGACCAGTGGAGCAACATGCTGGGCGGAACGGAGCTCATCAGGAAGAAGCTTGGCAAGGACGCGCACGCTATGACCATCACACTTCTCACCGACTCACAGGGTAACAAGATGGGCAAGACCGCCGGCAACGCTGTGTGGCTCGATCCCAACAAGACCAGCCCCTTCGAGTTCTTCCAGTACTGGAGGAACGTGGGCGATGCTGACGTCATGAAATGCATCCGCATGCTAACCTTCATCCCTCTCGAAGAGATCGAAGAGATGGATAAGTGGGATGACTCCCGCATCAACGAGAAGAAAGAGATCCTTGCCTTTGAACTGACAAAACTCGTACACGGCGAAGAAGAAGCCGTAAAGGCAAAGGAAGCCGCAAGAGCGCTCTTCTCGGGTGAGGGCGACGATGCCAACATGCCCACGACAGAAATAGAACTTGAGGGAACAGAGATAGGCATTATCGATCTTATGATCGCGTGTGACCTCGCGGCTAGCAGAGGAGAGGCGAGACGCCTCATCCAGCAGGGCGGTGTCTCCGTCAACGGAGAGAAGGTGCCGAATCAGGACTTCACTGTGAACGCTGATGATCTCAGAACCGGAGTGAAGATCAGGAAGGGAAAGAAGATCTTCCACAAGGCTGTCCTGAAATAAGACATATAATCAGGTATATACAGAATAATGGCGATAAAGAAGAGAGCAGCGGCGCTGATAGGCGCTGGAGCGGCATTCACTGCCGCATCGTATGCACTCACGGACTACATACTCCGCAAAGCCCTCGACAGGAATGCGGGGAAACTGCCTAATACCGACACGAGCAAAATGAAGGATGATCCGTATGCGAGGTTCGAAGAACCTGGGCAGCAGCTCAGGAACACCCCTCACGAGAGGGTGGAGATAACTTCCCGCGACGGGCTGAAGCTTGTAGGACACTGGTTCGAACATGAGGAGCCCAAAAGGGTGATCCTTGCAGCTCACGGATGGAAGGCCAGCTGGTACAGGGATTTCGGATACTCATACCCATTCCTTAAGAGCGAGAACTGCAGCGTGCTGTACATCGAGCAGAGGAGCCAGGGCGAGAGCGAAGGCAGATACCTTGGCTTCGGCCTCCTTGAGAGGTTCGACATCATCGACTGGCTGGGATGGCTGGAAGAGAGGTGCGGCACAGAGATCCCAATATACCTCGCGGGCATC
>CACYBC010000004.1 GCA_902772615.1 uncultured Ruminococcus sp. | reverse complement strand
CGCTGCTGAAGCTGTGAACCTGACATGCAGATCCGGCACCGCAGTTAAAAAGATGAGCCGCAGGCAATGCCTGCGGCTCTTTTGATGTGAGGATAAACCTTTATATCTGTTCCTGTTTATATGCATACAGTGAGATTCGAACAGAACATACCGATGACTGAAAGAGGAGAGATGAATGGAGATCGAGACCGAGAGACTGCTGCTGAGTCCTTTCCGGCACAGCGACGCCGCTGACGTATACGAATATCTCGCCGAGCCTGCAGTGAACTGCTTCGCCTCCATGAAGCTGCATTCGCTGCAGGAGGCTGAGGAAGAGATGGAGAGGCGTTCCGGTGAGGTGGAGTACTATCTCGCCATAGTCCTCAAGGAGGAAGACAAGGTGATAGGGGAGATAGAGGCGTATCCCGAGACCGCGGGACCGCCGGACGAGGACAGCCCGAAGGATACGTTCAGCCCGTGCTGGATGCTGAACAGGGATTATCAGGGAAAGGGCTACGCCTACGAGGCGGCTCACGCGTTCCTGGACTATATCTTCCGGGAGAAGGGAGCCAGGAGGGTCTATGCCTACACGGAGGATTACAACACCTCCTGCCAGCATCTGTGCGAGAAGCTCGGGATGAGACGGGAGGGGCTGTTCAGGGAATTCGTGTCCTTCGTAAAGGATGCCGACGGCAGGCCTGTATATGAGAATACCTATCAGTATGCTATCCTTAAGAAGGAATGGCACTGAGACCGTTCCCGCCCAAAGGAGTACGCATCATGACGGAGATACTTAGAAAAAGATTCGAAGAGAACATGCACCGGCATCCGGGAATGGACTGGCTGACCGTTGAAGCCCGTCTCGCGGAAGATCCCGCTGCCCTTGACGTCCTGAAAAAGATGGAGGACAGCGGAGGAGAGCCGGACACCATCGGCTTTGACGAGGCGTCGGGAAAGCTCATTTTCTGTGACTGCTCGAAGGAGACTCCTTCCGGCAGAAGAAGCCTGTGCTACGACGACGAAGCCCTTGGGAAAAGGAAAAACAACCCGCCGAAGGGAAGCGCGCAGCGGCAGGTGGCGCAGACCGGAGCAATGATCATGGATGAGGGACTGTACCGCAGGCTGCAGAGCCTCGGCGAGTTCGACCTTAAGACATCCAGCTGGATCGCGACTCCGGAGGAGATACGCCAAAAGGGAGGAGCGCTTTTCTGCGAGAGGCGGTACGGGACCGTATTCACCTTCCACAACGGAGCGGATTCCTACTATTCGTCGAGGGGCTGGAGAGGATACATCCTCGTATAGAATGCAGGGGGAGGATAAGTACAGATGGAGAAGGAACTGAAGGGAAAGAAGGTCGTCCTGCGGGAGCAGAGGGAGGAGGACGCGAAGTTCTTCGCGTACTGGTTCAACCAGCCCAGGATCATGTTCCAGTGCGGGTTCACCGAGAAGACGGACGAGGAGACGGAGAAGAAGTACATAAACGAATATCATCAGACCGACGACTGCGACTGGTACACCATCACGACTCCCGACGGAAACATAATCGGGGAGACCGGACTGCTGAGGATGTTCCCGGCGTGGCACCAGACGGACCTGACGATCATAATCCCGGACCCGGAGAAACAGCACAGGGGATACGGCACCGAGGCGGTCAGCATGATGCTGGACCTGGCCTTCTACAGGTATCAGATGAACCGCGTCTCCATAGGAGTGGTGGGCCTCAACACGGAAGCTCTGGAGTTCTATAAGAAGATAGGATTCAAACAGGAGGGAGTCATGGAGCAGGGGTACTACTATGACGGGGAATACAGCGATTTCATCATGATGAGGATACTGCGCAGCGAGTGGCTGGCAGATTGACACGAACGCTGTCGGGATGATATTCTTTTATAGCGCTTCAGGAAGAGGCGCGCAGGAGACCGAAGTCTCCGGGATACTTATAAGGCAAGTTTTTAAAAAACGTACGTGCACTGAAGGCATGTCATCATCCAGAAGGGTGACACGTCTTCTTTTTTTACTCACTAAAGAAAGAAGAGAAAAGCAATGGATCTTACCACATTTTTCAGGGAGAACAGCAAAGCCGCGGTAGCCTTCTCGGGCGGCGTGGACTCGTCATATCTGCTGTATGCCGGGATCAGCGCCGGTGCGGACGTGACGGGATACTATGTAAAATCCGCGTTCCAGCCCATGTTCGAGTACAACGACGCCATGAGACTGGCCGAACAGATCGGAGCCAGGGTCAGAGTCATCGAGGTCGATGTGCTCGCCGATGAGAGAGTCAGACAGAATCCTTCCAACAGATGCTACTACTGCAAGCAGGCGATCTTCGGGAACATACTCAGGGCAGCGGCTGAGGACGGCTACACGCTCATTCTTGACGGCACCAACGCGTCGGATGACGAGGGCGACCGCCCCGGCATGAAAGCTCTCAAAGAGCTTCAGGTCAGATCTCCGCTCAGGGAATGCGGACTGACCAAGGACATGATCAGGCAGCTGTCCAGACAGGCGGGACTGTTCACATGGGACAAGCCTGCGTACGCGTGCCTCGCCACCAGGATCAGGACCGGCGAGGAGATCACAGCGGAGAAGCTCGCCGCCACCGAGGATTCGGAAGACTTCCTGTTCTCGCTGGGCTTCACCGATCTCAGGGTGAGGATGAGAGGAAAGGACGCGCTTCTGCAGGTGCCTTCCTCCCAGTTCGCAAAGGTCGCGGAGGACCGCGAAGCCATACTTGCGAAGCTGAAGGAACACTACGAAAAAGTCTTGCTGGACCTGGAGGTGCGTTAATGGATAACGATATCAAGAAAACACTGGAAGCGCTGAGAAACGGGGACATCTCCGTCGACGAAGCGCTGCTGACCATAAAGAAACAGCCCTTTGAGGACATTGGATTCGCAAAGGTGGACCTGCACAGGGCTATAAGGCAGGGAGCTCCCGAGGTCATATACGGAGCCGGGAAGACTCCTGAGCAGATCGTCAAGATCCTTGACGTCATGAAGAAAAACGGGGTGCCCACCATACTGGTTACCAGGCTCTCCGAGGAGCAGGCCAGGCAGGTCAGCCTCAAGCATGAGATGGACTACCGCCCGGACGCGAGGATAGGAATAATCGGAAAGATGCCCGAACCCAGCGGCATAGGCACCATAGTGGTGGCCACGGGCGGAACGTCGGACATCCCGGTCGCTGAGGAGGCAGCCCTCACGGCTGAAGTCCACGGGAACAAGGTCACCAGACTCTACGACGTCGGCGTCGCGGGCCTGCACAGGACGCTCTCCCACATGGACGACATAATGAGCGCCAGCGTCATAGTGGCGATCGCCGGCATGGAAGGAGCCCTCGCCAGCGTGATCGGAGGCCTCGCGGACTGTCCGGTCATAGCGGTGCCCACCAGCGTGGGATACGGAGCCTCGTTCAACGGGCTCTCGGCGCTTCTCGCGATGCTCAACTCCTGCGCCAGCGGAGTTTCGGTAGTTAACATAGACAACGGATTCGGGGCAGGCTATCTCGCATCCATGATCAACCATATGGAGGCAAAGAAATGAGAACGTTGTATCTGGACTGCGGGATGGGAGCTGCGGGAGACATGCTGACCGCCGCGCTGCTGGAACTGCTTGACGAGGGACAGAAAAAGGAGTTCCTCGAAAGAGTCAACTCTCTCGGAATACCGGGAGTGCGCTTCGAGACGAAGCCGTCGGTGAAATGCGGCATCACAGGCACCCACGTGTCCGTGCTTGTGGACGGCACCGAGGAGTCGGAGGAGATGTTCCTGCATCATCACCACGACCACGACCACGCGCATGAACACGATCATGAACATCATCATGACCATGATCACGATCACGAACATGAACATGACCATGATCACGATCACGATCACGAACATGAACATGACCACGAAGAAGGTCATTCACATACACACAGCCACAGCGGACTTCACGACATCGAGCATATCGTCAGGGGACACCTGGATATCCCCGATAAGGTGAAGGACGACGTTATGACGGTATACAGTCTGATCGGGGAAGCGGAGAGCCATGTGCACGGCGTAGACATGGATCAGATCCACTTCCATGAAGTCGGAACCATGGACGCGGTAGCAGATGTCACTGCGGTTTGTCTGCTCATGGACATCCTCTCTCCGCAGCAGGTCATCTGCTCACCTGTCCATGTAGGAAGCGGAAAGGTGCGCTGCGCCCACGGGCTGCTGCCGGTACCCGCTCCCGCGACTGCATATATACTCAGGGACGTCCCGATCTACGGCGGACGCATCCAGGGCGAGCTCTGCACGCCGACAGGAGCAGCGCTGCTCAAACACTTCGTCACATCCTTCGGGGACATGCCTCCCATGAAGGTCAGCGCCGTAGGCTATGGCATGGGCAACAAGGACTTCGAGGCCGCGAACTGCGTCAGAGCGATGCTGGGCGAGACCGGTACTGCCGGCGACACCGTGGCGGAGCTCTCGCTCAACGTGGACGACATGACCGCTGAGCAGATAGGATTCCTGACCGAGACCCTCTTCGCCGCGGGGGCACTGGAGGTCTACACGGTGCCGATCGGCATGAAGAAGTCAAGACCCGGGACGCTCATAAGCGTGATGACGAGGGAAGCCGACAGAGACAGGATCATAGAACTCATATTCAGACACTCCACCACTCTCGGCATCCGCGAGAACATATCCCGCAGATACACCCTGAACAGAAGGATCGAGACTGTCAGCACGAAGTTCGGGGACGTGAGGAAGAAGGTATCAAGCGGCTACGGAGTGACGAGGGAGAAATACGAGTATGACGATCTCTCCAGGATCGCGGGAGAGAATGACATGTCCATAAATGATGTCCTGAAAGGCATCACGGAGGTATAAAGCAATATTCCTTTACACTAGGAGGTAGTACCATGCATATGGCAGATGCGCTGTTGGCGCCTGCAGTGGCGGCAACGATGTATGTGGCTTCCAGCACAGCGGCCGGAGTGTCCATACACAAACTGAGAAAAGAAGAGAAACTGGGCCTTGAGGACAATTCCAAGAGACTTCCGACCATGGCTGTGACAGCTGCCCTCGTATTCGCGGGTCAGATGATCAACTACACCATACCCGGTACCGGTTCATCCGGACATCTCTGCGGAGGAATGATGCTCTCAGCGATACTGGGCCCGTTCGCGGGATTCCTGTCGATGATAGCGGTCCTGGTGATACAATGCCTTTTCTTTGCCGACGGAGGACTCATGGCGTTAGGGGCCAATGTCTGGAACATGGCTTTCTACGGATGCTTCGTCGGATATTTCCTGATCTACAGACCGATCATGAACAGCGATCTGTTCGCGTCCAGAGGCAGGGATGCCGCAAACAGGATCAAGCTGATCCTCGCATCCATCCTCGGCTGCGTCGTCACGCTGCAGCTCGGCGCAGGGTCCGTTGCCGTCGAGACGACTCTCTCCGGCATCTCCGAACTGCCCTTCGGGACGTTCCTCGGGCTGATGCTCCCGATCCATCTGGCCATCGGCCTCGTCGAGGGACTCATCACCGCTGCCGTTCTGGTATTCCTCTATGAAGCCAGACCCGAACTGCTCAGGGAAGTAAAGACGGAAGGCGAAGCCTCCGGAAAGCTCTCTCTCAAGTCCACCCTCGCGGTGCTCGCAGTCATCGTCGTGCTGGTGGGCGGAGGACTGTCTCTCTATGCCAGCTCCAACCCCGACGGACTGGAGTGGGCGCTGTTCGGCAATGCCGAGGAAGGCTACGCCGAGAACATGGGACTGGATGAGGACGACTTCGGAGTCTCCAGCGACATCTCCGACAAGGCCGGAGAGATCCAGGAAGCCACGTCCTTCCTGCCCGACTACGCGTTCGCTAACGACGAGGAGAACCCGCTCGGAACCACCGTTTCCGGCATCGTGGGCTCGCTCATAGTCGCGTGCCTGGCGGCAGTCATCTGCTTCATCGGCGGATTCTTCCGCAGGAAGAACGCCGGCAGGGCAGCATGAGAGAAAAAGGTTTATAATATAGGACATGCGGCAGCATCCGCTGCCGCATTATTTCTTTGGGAAGGAGGAAGACGAATGGATAACGCGCAAAGAGCTATGCTGGATCTGCGCGCCATGGACGAGCTCGCGTCCATGGACTCGCCTTACCACAGGCTGAGCCCTCTGTCCAAGTTCCTGATGACGGTGGTCTACATCTTCATCACGGCTTCCTTCCACAAATATGACCTGACGGGACTGCTGTTCATGGTGATATTCCCGCTGATCGGCTATCAGTTCGCGTTCATCCCGGTGGGAACCTGCTTCTCAAAGCTGCGCAACGTGATACCGCTGGTGGCGGCAGTAGGTCTCCTGAACCCGTTTTTTGACCGGGCGCCGCTGTTCCGCATAGGCAGCGTGAACGTATCCGGAGGAGTGGTCTCCATGATCACGCTGATGCTCAAGGGAGTGTTCTGTCTCATGGCGTCCTTCCTGCTGATGGCCACGACCCAGATAGACGACCTGTGCCGGGCGCTCAGGAAGATACACTGCCCGAAGATGATAACCTCTCTGATCCTTCTGACCTTCCGCTACACTTCCGTGCTGCTGGACCAGGTGTCCGAGATGACCCAGGCATACAGCCTGAGGGCTCCGGGACAGAAGGGGATACACATCTCGGCGTGGGGCACTTTCCTGGGGCAGCTCCTGCTGCGCACCATGGACCGCGCGGAGGACCTCTATGAGGCCATGATGCTCAGAGGCTTCAGCGGGGAGTTCCATTACGCAGCCGGAAGGCAGAGCAGCAGGCTCTCCTGGCTCGCGGCACTGATCACCTGCGGAGCAGTGATAACAGCCAGATACATCAATATCCCCGCATTCATAACATCCCTGTTCTTCTGAGGAGACGACATGCTAAGATTTGACAACGTGACATTTTCGTATCCCGGCAGCGCGCCTGCCCTTGAGGGAGTCACCTTTGAGGTTAACGACGGCGAGAAGGTCGGCCTCATAGGCGCCAACGGAGCGGGGAAGAGCACTCTCATGAAGTGCGTGCCGGGCCTTCTGGAGGCATCGGGCACGATCACCGTCGGAGGCCTCGCAGTGAACAGGGAGAACCTCGCCGAGGTTCGCAGGAAGGTCGGATACGTCCTGCAGGATCCCGACAGCCAGATGTTCATGCCGAAGGTGATAGACGATATGATATTCGGACCGGTAAACTACGGACTCTCCCGCGAAGAGGCGGAAGCCGGGGCGGACCGCGTGCTGGAGGACCTCGGGATCACCAGGCTCAGGGACAGGTACAACCACCGCATCTCCGGAGGAGAGAAGCGCATGGCCGCCATAGCGACGGTGCTTGCCATGGGACCTGACATCATGCTCATGGACGAGCCCTCGTCGTCGCTGGACCCCAGGAACCGCAGGGCACTGATAAATACGATCAAAGGCCTGGACAGGACCATGCTGATAGCTTCCCACGACCTGGACATGATCCTGGACATCTGCTCCAGAGTGATACTTCTGGACGGGGGAAAGCTCATCGCGGACGGAAAGGCGGCAGACATCCTGCGGGACAGGGAACTGCTGGAAGCCCACAGCCTGGAGCTGCCGCTGTCCCTTTCCAGATAAGACAGTATGCAAAGAAAAGACCGGACATGATGTCCGGCCTTTTGTGATATGTGAATGTTTCAGCTTTCAGACTGCTCCCCGGCGATGACATCCGGTCTGTATTTCCTTCCGTTGACGTAGAGGAACAGGCAGAGGGCTGCGGAGCAGAGGATCTTTACCGCAGCTGCCGCGATGAACGGCGCAGAGGCTATGTCGGTGATGTGGGCCCCCATTACCGCGAAGAGGATCATGTCGGGCAGTTTTCCGAGGAAGCTCCCCGCAAGGAACGCG
>CACYBC010000003.1 GCA_902772615.1 uncultured Ruminococcus sp. | reverse complement strand
TGCGTGATCTATCAGTTCATCATATTCCTCTTCTGTGACGGTCCTCATCAGTTCAGGGTATCCGGGAAGTCCCTCAGAAGGAGGCGTGTACTGGTTCATGAGGGAGAATATCACATCGTCGCCGTATCTGTTCCAGATGTATTCGACTGTCTTCTTTGCGTCATCCGTATACCCGGGCAGAAGCAGTATCCTGACGATGACTCCGCTTTTAAGCATTCCGTCATCTCCGTACACGGGCGCTCCTGTGTCCCTGACCATACGGTCAAGAGCTGCTGCAGCGACTTCGGGATAATCGTATGCCCCTGAGTACCTCTGCGCCAGAGCAGGGTCGGAGTATTTGAAGTCGGTGAGCCATATATCAGTATATGTCCTGAGGACATCGTACTGTTCATTTGAGACATATCCCCCCGTGTTCGTGACCACAGGTATGCTTAGTCCCCTCTTTTTGGCTTTTGCTATCGCCGGGGCGATCTCGCGGCAGTAGTGGTCAGGCGTCACTAGATTGATGTTGTGCGCGCCTTTTCCCTGAAGCTCTAGGAAGATCTCCGTGAGCCTCTCTCTGCTTATGATCTTCCCTGCCTCGCCTCTGGATATCTCCCTGTTCTGACAGAACACGCACCTGAGCGAACATCCGCTGAAGAACACCGTCCCGGATCCGCGCTCGCCGGATATGCAGGGCTCCTCCCAGAAGTGCAGCGCGGCTCTCGCTGCCATTATATCCTCCGGAACGCCGCACGCTCCTGCTGCTCCGGCATGCCTGTCGGCGCCGCACCTTCTCGGGCACAGCGTACATCCGGTATTTCTTCCCTCAAAAGGATCCATTACGCTTTTCCTTTCCTGTTTTCTGAAAGCCTGTCACGGACTGCGGCGAGCGCCAGCGCGAGCAGGATGCCCGCCGCTGCTCCGAAGGTATCTATCCATATATCCCTGACATCAGGCCCGCGTCCGGAGAATATCTGTATGGTCTCGTCAAAAAACGCGCAGAGATTGCAGCACATCAGCATGGTCAGCGCGGCACGGGCTCCTCTCTTTCCGTATTCCCTGCTCAGAAGCAGTGTCTCAGCGCCTAGCAGCATGAACTCGGTGAAATGCGCCAGTTTCCTGAGCAGATGTTCGGTAGCCCTCTCCGGTCCGAAAAACAGCCTGAGCAGGCCGCCCAAATGCTCGAACAGCCACCCGCTCTCCGCCGCCGACCCTTCCCGCCCCACAACGGAATGGCCCCAAATGAGGCAGAGCGTAATTATCGTTACCACTGTAAGAAATCTGCGTCTTTTCAAGATGTCCCTCCCAGGGAAAGCGGTCCTCCGTACATCGCTGCTGCGGCGCACTTGCGAACGGACCGCCGTTCTATTACAATATCGTCGAAGTTAAAGTCAGGAGGCCTGACACTATCTATGGATTATATCATTATTCTGCTGATACTCGGATGCATAGGTTCGTTTGCGGTATCGTTCCTCTCGAAAAATGAGAAACGCAAGAGCGCTGCAAACAAGGTCCTTTCCGTCCTTGCATCCCTGCTGATCATATATGTCGCGGCAGTGAACTATCTCGGAGGCGGTACCGGTCCTCAGCCGGTGGATCCCGAGCCGGATCCGGCCGTCGTGATCGTGGATCCGGATGACACCGAGCCCGTCACACCGCCTGCCGATCCTCAGCCGGATGACGGAGGGCAGCAGAGCGATCCTCAGCCGGATGGCGGAGACCAGCAAAGCGATCCTCAGCCGGTCATAGACGAGAACGGCGTTTACGATTCAAAGGAGGATGTCTCCCTGTATCTAGTGACATACGGTCATCTTCCATACAACTATATCACCAAGAGCGAAGCCGAGAAACTGGGATGGAGCGGAGGCTCTGTCGAGCAGGTAGCTCCCGGCAAATGCATCGGAGGCTCAAGATTCTACAACAACGAGAAGAAACTGCCCGAAAAGAGCGGCAGGAAGTACTACGAGTGCGATATCGATACTCTCGGATATCACTCACGCGGATCCAGGAGGATCATCTACTCGAATGACGGCCTGATCTACTACACCGGGGATCACTACGAGACATTCGAGCTTCTCTACGAGGACGGCAAAAAGCAATGAGATACTATTCGGTCGATCTTAGGAACATATACACCAGAGACTCCCTGCACAACGCGCTCAAGGAGAGTCTCGGGCTGCCCGACTATTACGGAAGGAACCTCGACGCCCTGATGGACTGTCTTACGGACATCCGCGCGGATTCCGAGATAGAATTCATAGGTCTGTCCGATCTGATGGAGAACCTCATGGAATACGGCCAGAACTTCCTCACGACGGTGCATCTGGCTTCCTTCAGCAATCACCATCTTGTCCTGCTGTTTCGGGAGGATGACGCTCCGCAGGAGCTCCCGGAAAGAGAAGAATAAAACAGTTAAGATAAAAGGCGCTCTTCACCTTCCGTGAAGAGCGCTTTTTCTATTCTCTTCTTTTCCTGAGGAAGCTGCCTTCCGGTGCTGTGACCGGCAGTTTCATGTGCAGTTCCATGTCTGCGTGTCTTGCCGCTTCCACGGGCATTCCCTCGCTGTCGGTCATCTCCGGCGCCGGGAAGACGACAGGCTCGGCGTCCGGCATCAGCAGCTCCACCTCTTCCCCCGGGAAGAACCGGTTCCTCTGGTGAAGCACGGCGTTTCCCTCGCTGTCACAGCTGTCCACGACCGCCGCAACGTCGAATGTGGAATGGTACTCGGAATCCCTGATATACTGCCCAGGCTGTCCGAAATAGAAACCGGTGGAGTACTCGCGGTGGCTCACCTTGTAGACCTCATCCTTCCAGATCTGTTCCAGTTCCCTGCCGCTCACGGCCGCGTCCACCGCGTGTCTGTAGGCGGAGGTGACCGACGCCACATAGTATGAGGACTTTGTCCTGCCCTCTATCTTTATGCTGGATATGCCGGCATCATACATCTCCCTGACATGGTCTATCATGCACATGTCCCTAGAATTGAAGATGAAGGTCCCGTTGTCCTCGCTTATCTGCATGTACTCGCCGGGTCTCTTCTCCTCAACGAGGTAGTATTTCCATCTGCATGGCTGGGCGCACTCTCCCCTGTTTGCATCCCTGCCTGTCAGGTAATTTGACAGAAGGCATCTGCCGGAGAACGACACGCACATCGCGCCGTGGCAGAACGCCTCTATCTCCATGTCGGAAGGTATCTCGGAGCGCAGCTTAGCGATGTCGGCCAGACTCATCTCCCTCGCCAGCACCGCTCTCTTTGCGCCGAGATCATAGAAGGCGTTCGCTGTCGCACTGTTCATGACTCCGGCCTGGGTGGAAACATGAATATCCACGTCCGGTGCATACCTGCGGCACATGGCCATCACTCCTATGTCAGTGACGATGACACCGTCAGCCCTCACGTCTTCCAGCAGTTCGATGAACGCCGGCAGCTGAGGTATCTCGGTCTCGGTCGGCACCGTATTGCATGTCACGTATACCTTGACATTTTTCGAGTGAGCAAGAGCGATGGCCTGCCTCAGTTCCTCCTCCGAGAAGTTGCCGGCTGCGGCCCTCATCCCAAAAGAAGTACCGGCAAGATACACCGCGTCAGTTCCGTATCTCACCGCCGTTATCAGTCTGTCCATATCCCCTGCCGGGGACAGCACTTCCAGTTTTCTCATATCATTCTTCCTTTATCGATCTGACCTTTTGATTCTATCAGATTGAGGTCGGCATTTCACCATGCGGACGCCGGATGTCGGGCTGTGGTATAATCATCATCGTGATTTTTATCTGAAACGAGGATAAGCAGATGCCCGAGATCCTGGCCCCCGCGGGAGGCATGGAACAGCTCGTAGCCGCAGTCAGAAGCGGCGCGAATGCCGTATATCTCGGCGTTCAGGACTTCAACGCCAGAAGGAACGCCGCAAACTTCGACAATGAAACATTGCCCCGAGCAGTGTCGTACTGCCATGCGCGCAATGTCAGAGTATATGTGACCGTCAACATCGCGGTCCTGGACAGCGAGTTCGGTATGCTGGAGCGGTCGGCAGACATGATCGCAGCCTCCGGAGCCGACGCCGTGATCATACAGGACCTTTCCGTGCTCAGACTGTTCAGGGAGAAATACCCTTCCATAAAAAGGTATGCATCCACTCAGACCGCCGTGCACAATGTGGACGGAGCCCTGTTCCTCAGGGATGCAGGATTCGACAGCGTGGTGCTGGCCAGAGAGCTGACTCTCGATGAGATGAGAGCGATATGCAGCGCCTGCGGCATAAAGGCCGAAGCCTTCATCCACGGAGCTCACTGCATGAGCCTCTCCGGAGCCTGCTATCTCTCATCCATGATAGGAGGCAGGAGCGGCAACCGCGG
>CACYBC010000002.1 GCA_902772615.1 uncultured Ruminococcus sp. | reverse complement strand
ATGGTTGCGCAGGCAAAGCGCAATTCAGCGCTGAACGGGCTGTCAGACAGACCGTGCAGGTGGATAGTGGACGATTGCATGAAGTTCGTCCTGCGGGAAGCCAGACGCGGAAACAGGTACGATGCGATAATAATGGATCCTCCCAGCTACGGACGCGGTCCGTCGGGAGAGATCTGGAAATATGAGGATGATATCTCGGAGCTTGTGAATGCCTGCACCGGCATACTGAGCGATGACCCGCTGTTCTTTGCGCTCAACAGTTATACCACCGGCATCTCGCCGTCTGCATCGGGCTATCTGCTATCCTGCGCGATGAGCAGGTATCCGGGAAGAGTAACTGCAGACGAGATAGGGCTTACCGTGACCGGCACAGGCTTCGTCCTGCCGTGCGGAAGCACATCAATATACATCAAGGGGTAACCGTGAACAATCTGATTCGATTTGACAACGTAACATTCTCATACGGCAGCAGAAATGTGCTGGAGAATATAGATCTTGAAGTCAGGGAAGGAGAGTTCCTGGCTGTTCTCGGATATAACGGATCCGGGAAATCGACTCTCGCCAAACTGATAAACGGCATCCTGGTGCCGACGTCCGGTAAAGTGTATGTGGACGGCATGGATACCTCTGACGAGAATATGCTCGCAGAGATCAGAAAGACGGCGGGAATGGTCTTCCAGAATCCCGACAACCAGATAGTGGCGACCATAGTCGAGGAAGACATAGCCTTTGCGCCGGAGAATCTGGGTCTTGATCCTGCTGAGATCAGGGTGCGCGTGGACGATGCGATCAAAGCCGTAGGGCTTGAGAAGCACATCAAGGATGCGCCTCACAAGCTCTCCGGAGGACAGAAGCAGCGCGTGGCAATTGCCGGAGTGCTCGCCATGCAGCCGAGATGCATCATCCTCGATGAGCCTACAGCCATGCTGGATCCCAAGGGCAGGTCTCTTGTCATGGGGGTAATAGAGCGGCTGAACAGAGAAAAAGGCATCACCATCATCCTCATCACTCATTTCATGGAGGAAGCCGCTCTGGCTGACAGGATAATGATCCTTTCAGACGGCAGGGTAGCGGTGAACGATACTCCGAAGAAGGTCTTCTCCGACCGGGACAGGATGATCTCGCTGGGACTGGAAGTGCCGCCGGTCACAGAGCTTACGCTCAATCTGATCAGGAACGGACTGCCGCTCGAGAAGGACACGATCCACCCGGAAGAGCTTATTGATTCTCTTCTGAAGATGAAGGAGGAGGAAGCATGAGCACACTGAGACTTGAAAACGCGGGCTTCACCTACCAGAAGGGTATGCCGGATGAGAAGACCGCAGTGTCCGGCGTGTCCCTCACATTTGAGGAAGGAGACTTCGTAGGTATCATCGGACATACCGGGAGCGGAAAGTCAACGCTGATCCAGATGCTCAACGGTCTTCTCAGACCAACGGAAGGAAGGGTCTTCATAGACGGAGACGATATCTGGGACGACAGATCCAAGCTCAGGGAAAAGAGATTCAAGGTCGGCCTCGTGCTGCAGTATCCCGAATACCAGCTGTTTGAGGAGACCGTAAGAAAGGACATAGCTTTCGGACCGAAGAACCTCGGACTGAGCGAGGAGGAGATCGACAGCCGCGTCAGAGAAGCCGCAGGATTCCTGCGCATACCCGATGAGCTCCTTGAGCGCTCGCCGTTCGACCTCTCCGGAGGTGAGAAGCGCAGGGCCGCCATAGCCGGAGTCCTTGCGATGCGCCCCGAGGTCCTGGTTCTGGACGAGCCCACGGCCGGGCTTGATCCCAGAGGCAGAAGGGATATCCTGGACGTGATAAAGAACTATCATGAGACGGAGAAAAAAACGGTTATCCTGGTATCCCATTCCATGGACGACGTCGCGAGATATGCGAACAAGGTCCTCGTCATGAACGGCGGGTCGGTGCTCTATTACGACTCGGTGGCTGAAGTTTTCAAGCATGCGCTTGAGCTCCGTGAGACGGGACTCAACATTCCCACGGTCACAGGCATACTTCTGACCCTCAGGGAGAGGGGGCTTGCCGTGGATACGGATATATACACGCCTGACGCCGCGGCGCAGACGATAACTGAGACGTTCAGGGGGAGGAGATCAGAATGAGAGACATCACCCTTGGACAGTACATCAACGGAGATTCTGTCATCCACCGCCTGGACCCCAGAGTGAGGCTGATACTGACGCTGGCATACATAATCGTGCTGTTCATGTTCAACACGCTGCTGCAGATGGTGCTGGCGCTGATATTCATACTTCTCGCATACGCGCTGGTGAAGATACCGGCAAAGATGCTCCTCAAGAGCCTGAAGCCGATAATACCGATCATCCTCTTCACGTCGGTGCTGAACATGTTCTTCATAAAGGGGGACGTGATCTTCTCGTTCTGGAAGATCTCGGTGACGAAGCAGGGACTGTATTATGCGGCCATGATGTCGCTGAGAGTCATCTGCCTTATCGCCAGCTCCTCTCTGCTCACATATACTTCGACGCCCATTCAGCTGACGAGCGCGCTGGAGTCGCTGTTCAGCCCTCTGTCCAGGATAGGGCTTCCCGTAAACGACCTGGCCATGATGATGACCATCGCTCTTCGCTTTATCCCCACTCTTCTGGAAGAGACAGACAAGATAATGGCGGCGCAGAAATCCAGGGGAGCCAATCTGGATACCGGGAATTTCATACAGAGAGCGAAGGCTCTCACACCGATACTCATACCGCTGTTCGTCTCGGCATTCCGCAGGGCCGATGAGCTGGCTCTGGCGATGGAATGCAGATGCTACAACGGCGGTGAGGGAAGGACAAGACTTAATGCGCTCAGGATCAGGGGACTGGACTGGATCGCTGCGGCGGTATTCACCGCGTGCTGCGTTATGGTGTTCCTGGCAGGAAGGCTGCCGCTATGAGCGCGCACAACTATCTGGCAGACCTGAGCTTCGTAGGCACCGCATATCACGGGTCGCAGATCCAGAAGAATGCAGTAACGGTGCAGGAACTGTTTCAGAATGCGCTTGAAGCCGTTCTGGGAAAACTGCCGGATATCAAGTGCTGCTCCAGGACCGATACTGGAGTGCATGCAAGACACTTTTACGTGAGTTTTGCGGCGGATGATGCATATGACTGCAGAAAACTCACTGCAGCGCTTAACGCGCATCTGCCCTTTGATATCAGGGTGCTCGGAACTAGAGAGGTCCCGGCTGATTTCCATGCCAGATACTCAGCCAAAGGGAAAAAATATGAATATCTTGTCTGGAACGGCGATGTCATGGACCCGTTTCTTATTGACAGGGCATATCACTTTACAGTGCCCATCGACGAGAAACTGCTTGATGAGACAGCGAAAGTGTTCCTCGGGACCCACGATTTCAGTTCTTTCTGCTCATCGAAGAGCAGCGTAGAGGACAAGACCAGGACAGTTTCGGAAGCCTGTGTCATCAGACAGGGGGATCTGATCCGCTTCAGTTTTGCAGCTGACGGATTCCTGTACAATATGGTCCGCATAATGACCGGCGCTCTGCTGCAGGTCTCCAGGGGAAAACTGGACAAAAGCGGCATTCTTCTTTATCTTAACGGTAAAACAAGGGACAATATACTGATAACGGTCCCTGCCTGCGGGCTCTATCTAACGGAGGTCATGTACTGATTTGGATATCAACAATGACAATGAAATAGCCCGCGCGAGAAAGGCCAAAAGGCGCAGAGTCAGGCGCAGACGGGCGGCATTGTTCCTTCTCGCTTTAGCCATGATCATGGTCATAGTGGCGGGAGTGTCGATGTACTCCACCGTCATGAGCTACGACATCAGGGACTTCTTCAAGACCCTCGTCACGTTCGGATCTTTCCCCGTGGAGCTTGGGAGCGGTACCGTTACCGAGGAGGCCGTCAGTGCAAGATCGCTGTTCCTGCTGAGCGACTCTTCATTGAACGTGGTGTCCGGCAACGGGGCAGAGCTGTTCGAGTACTCCCACGGCATATCCAATCCCGGACTCTCTGTGTCCGGCAACCGCGCCGTGGTATTCTCCAGAGGCGGCAAGAGCTTCAAGATATTCAACCGCACCATGCTGCTTCACAGCGGTTCTCTCGATAACGCTATCATCTCCGCGGCAGTCACTCAGTCGGGCAAGGTCGCCGTGCTCACGGCGGGCGACGTATATACCTGCGAACTCACGGCATACAACAGAAACTGCGAGAAGATATTCACATGGTACGGATCTGAAGGATTTCCGATAGGAGTGTACCCGTCATCATACGGAAACGACGTTCTGGTAATGACTGTAAACAGCCGTGACGGTGCGCTGTTTACTACAATCACAAGGATCGATCTGAACTCCAAGACGGAGGAAGGTTCGTTCGAACTGGAAGGCCTTGGAGTCAAGGCGTTCCCGGATTCGGATTCGGCGGTCATATTCCTGGACGACAGGTGCGTCAGATGCAAGTACAACGGCAGTGTGGAAGCGACCTATTCCTATGACGGACGCATACTTATGGACGTCCTCAGCGATCCCGGCAAGGATATGGTGGTCGCGTTCGGGGACAACAAGCGCAGTGAGATCAACGTAGTCACGGTGCTGACCCGCAAGCTGGCTGTTGCAGGTGAGATAGATTTCCGCGAGCAGATCGACGATATGTGGGTGAGCGGCGACAGGGTATACATCCTTGACAGAGGAAGCGTCAGCGCGTACTCGCACAGCGGTGTGCTGCAGGAGCGCTACCGCTGCGATTTCTCTACCTATTCCGTCGTCTACTTCGGAGGAGTCATAACCTTCGAGCCGCAGTATATGGTAAAACTATCCAGAGAAAACAGGGAGGTCATTGAGAAATGAGCCTTGGTATCCCGCTTTGCTACGATCTTTTTCTGGTCGCAATGCTTATCCTGTTCTTTTTCATCTTCTACAAGAAGGGCTTCGTATCCTCGGTCGTCGATGTGTTCGGATTCGTGCTGGCGTACCTCGGGGGCAGCTATGTGAGCAGGCTTGCGGCCACTAAGATCTATGACAGTCTGATAAAGGAAAAACTCACGGCATATATCACCGAGCAGGTCATCAAGTTCCAGACCGGAATGAGCGATGTCCTAAGCGAAGGATTCCTAGGAAAGCTGTTCGGCAGTTTCATTGCGGAGCACTCAGCCAGCGCCAATGCCTCTGAGCTTGCGGAGAAGTTCGTCAGCAGTTCGCTGGAGGGCAATCTGATCAATCTGGTGAGGATTGTGGTGTTCCTGCTGGTCTTCATACTGGCGATACTGCTGTTCAGGCTGCTCGGAAACGTGCTCGAGGGAGTAAATGAACTTCCTCTCGTGGGATTTCCGAACCAGCTTCTGGGAGGCGCGATGGGCCTGATAATCGGACTGACGATCATGTTCATCCTATGTTCATTAATCAGCCTTATACTTGGCCTGTGGCAGTCATCCTGGATGAACAAGGAGGTCATCGAACAATCCTTCCTGTTCTCCAAACTGTTCGAACTAAATCCGTTTTATTCCTGAAAACATTCAGCATGTTTAAGTAGGTAATCAGCAAGATGCTTTGTTCCAGATGCAAAAAAAGAACAGCAGTGATGTTCATCACTAAGATAGAAGGAAACAACACCACCAACGAGGGACTTTGCCTTGTATGCGCAAAGGAACTCGGGGTGATGCCTGTCGACGATATAATGAAACGCTTCGGCGTTACGGAAGATGATCTTGAAGCCTTCTCCGAACAGCTCTCCGCAGGAAGTGAACCGGAAGAGGGAGGATTCGAAGAGGGAGGAACTCCCACGTTCCCGAATCTGTTCGGAAACCTCTTCAAGAATACGCCTGCGCAGAACAGCGACAGATCCCGCGAGAAGGAGAATCCCGGGCAGAACCGCCAGCAGCGCGACCGCGACAAGAGGCACAAGTACCTCGATACCTACTGCGACAACCTCACCCAGAAAGCCAGGGACGGGAAACTGGACAATATCATTGGCAGAGAGAAAGAGGTCTACAGGACCATTCAGATCCTCTCGAGACGCCAGAAGAACAACCCGTGCCTGATAGGAGAGGCAGGCGTAGGAAAGACGGCCATAGCAGAGGGCATAGCACAGCACATAGTTGCCGGGGATGTGCCGGCGAAGCTGCAGAACAAGCAGATATATCTGCTCGATCTTACAGCTCTGGTGGCAGGCACTCAGTTCCGCGGACAGTTCGAGAGCAGGGTCAAGGGACTTCTGAACGAGGTCACCGAGGACGGTAACGTGATACTGTTCATAGATGAGGTGCACAACCTCACCGGGGCAGGGGATGCCGACGGAGCAATGAGCGCCGCGAACATCCTCAAACCTGCGCTGTCCAGAGGCGAGATACAGGTGATCGGAGCCACGACGTTCTCCGAATACCGCAAGTATATCGAGAAGGATCAGGCTCTGGAGAGGCGCTTCCAGCCTGTCACCGTAGAGGAACCGTCTCTTGAAGACACCATAAAGATCATCAAGGGCATAAAGGGATACTACGAGAATTTCCACGGCCTGCGCATAAGCGATGAGATATGTGAGAGCATCGTAAAACTGTCAGAGAGATACATCTCCGACAGGTTCCTTCCCGACAAGGCGATAGATCTGCTGGATGAGGCGGCCGCATGTGCAGCCCTCGCGAGCAATGAGCTGGCTGAGTACCAGAAACTGACTGCCAGAGCTGACAAACTGGCTGATCTGGAAGCGGACGAGCAGGGAAAGAACCAGCCCGATTACGAGAAGATAGCCAATTTCAGGAGCGAGAGCATAAAGGTCAGCGACCGCATACAGGAACTGCTGCCAAAGGTCAACAGCCTCGAGGTCACCGGAGAAGATGTGGCCAAGGTCATAGAGCTGTGGACTGGGATCCCCGCCAGCTCTGTTGAGAAGGACGAGTACAAGAGGATAGAAGGCCTGTCGGATGCGATCAGCAGCCACATAATCGGACAGGAAGAAGCCGTGGACAAGATAGTGCGCGCCATCAAGCGCACCCGTGTCGGGCTTTCAGACAGGATACGCCCTGCGTCGTTTATCTTCGTGGGACCCACCGGAGTCGGAAAGACGGAGCTTGCCAAAGTCCTCGCATCCGAACTGTTCGACAGCGTCGATCCTCTGATAAGGATCGACATGACGGAGTATATGGAGCGACACACGGTCAGCAGGCTCATCGGATCTCCTCCCGGATATGTGGGATATGATGAGGCAGGCCAGCTGACAGAGAAGGTCCGCCGCCGTCCGTACAGCGTCGTGCTGTTCGATGAGATAGAAAAGGCGCATCCGGATGTTATGAATATCCTCCTGCAGATCCTGGACGAGGGAAGAGTCACGGATGCACAGGGCAGGACTGTCAATTTCGAGCATACGGTCATCATCATGACCAGCAATGCCGGATCGAACATCAGATCCACGTTTGCAGGCTTCGGAACGACACTGGAGGAATCCACGAGCGACCGCGCCGTGAATGCCCTCAGGGATTTCCTCAGACCGGAATTCCTTTCGAGAGTTGACGAGATAGTGGTGTTCAAGCCTCTGTCAGATGAGTCGATGAGAAAGATAGCCGCGCTGATGATCGATGAGATGCGTCAGCCGCTGGCGGACAAGGGTATCAAACTGACATACACCGAATCTGCCCTCGACCTGCTCGCGAAGCATGCGGACGGAGGAAAGTACGGCGCCAGAGACCTGAGGAACGTCATAAGGAGAGAATGCGAAGACCGCATCGCCGAGATACTCGTCGAGAACGCGGAGAGCATGCCCGCGACCATACGCATCACCGCAAAGAACGACCGCATCGAGATCGTCCCGAGAAAGAGAGCTCTGCCGGCCCGCACTTCTGCCTCAGAGGACTGAATCATAAGAAAAGATGCCCCGGGTGGACTCACAATAAAGACCTCCCGGGGCTTGTTATGCTCCTTCTAACCGAAAACATAAAAGAAAAGCCGGCCCCGACTGGCACCGAGACCGGACTGTTTTCTTTTTTGATCCTCCTGGAGGATCCATGGATATAAATAGGATGAAGGAAAAAATGAAAAAGAAAAATCAAAAGTTTGTTGTAATTGCATTGTAATACATTGCCCCTGTTTTGTAAACTCTGGTTGAACCAATTAACGAAAAATTCATGAATTACATACATTGTTATCGGTGAAATTGTACAAAACATACAATGCCGATGGTCTGTAAGCGGAGAGGATATGCTGTATACAGAGAAGATAAGAGAAAACTTTACTTTTTCCTGGGCTGACCACGATTACAAGAGGGAACGGCTCGTGGTGGAACTTCACTGTCCGGTGGAGAAAGAGAGCATGACCGGGATATCCCTGCTGGCCTATGTACTCAGTTCGGCAACGGAAAAATACAGGGACATAGTCAGTCTTTCCCGTTATCTCGATACGCTGTACGGAGCTTCGCTCTATGTCTCCGCTTCCAGAGCGGGCAACCGTATGATAATACATTTTGATGTCGACAATGTCCCCGGACTCTATCTCACGGAAAAGGACAACGGGTATAAAGCTGCCGGGCTCCTGTGCGATGTGATCACTGACCCGTATCTCACCGACGGCAGTTTTCCCGAGGAGACAGTTGAAGTCGAGAAGGAGAAGCTCAGGGAGGAGATATCGTTCCTGATCAACAATAAGGAGGCATACTGCACGAGGATGCTCCTGCGCGAATTCTTCCGCGACAATGTGAGGGGACTTCCCGACCTCGGCTTTATCGAAGATATAGATACGATAGACGGCAGATATCTGTACAGCCTGTACCGCAGATGCCTCAGCGAATGCAACATAAACGCTTTCTACTGCGGCAGCGACCTCGAGAGAGTGAAGACGCTCGTGTGCTCTGCGATACTGGATAACGGCATAGGAGCCCATCCCGTGCAGTTCGACAACAGTCCCGTGACGCTGCCTGAGCATCCTTTCTCAAGGACCGAATCCGCGGGGACCGAACAGGATATCTTTTCAATGATATATCACAGCGGCAGGAGATCGGACAGCAGGGAGCTCGCGGTGCTGAAGGTAGCCAACTCCATACTCGGAGGCATGCCCACATCGAGACTCTTCATGAACGTCAGGGAGAAGAAGGGACTCTGCTACACATGCGTGTCCAACAGGATGACATCCGGTGGAAGCGGCATCATAATTGAGAGCTCCACGTCACCGGACAAGTTCGCCGGGAACCGTGATTCGATAATGGAAGAATTCGATGCGCTCGCTGCCTCGGGCCCGACGGAAGAGGAGCTCAGACAGGCGAAGCTTGGAATAGTCAACTCTCTCAAGGGGATCACAGATACGGTGGCGGGAGTCTCGTCACACTACTTCTCCTCCATGAACGGTACCGGCAGATACATTTCTCCGGAAGAGGAGATCGCGCTCATAGAAGATGTCACTTCTTCCGACATCACATCACTATTGTCAGGAATGAGATACTGCGGTATCTGCAGGTTGCACGATGATGAGTAAGATAGATATAGAGAGCGTCTCGGATCTGCTTCTGAATGACAGGCTGTATGCACATACCACAGCCAGCGGCCTAAGGGTCTATGTATACGAGATGCCGGGCAAGAGCAGCGTTTCCGTGCAGCTCGCCGTGGGATTCGGCTCGACTATGGTGCATGTGCTGGACAAGGGCAGCAGATACAGGCTTCCCGCCGGCACAGCGCATTTCCTCGAGCATAAACTGTTCGAGCGGAACGGAGTGGATTCCTTCACTCTGTTCGCTGATCTCGGGGCATCATCGAACGCTTATACGACGTTCAACAGGACCACCTTCGTCTTCCGCAGCGGAAGGGAGTATGAGGAACCGCTCAGGGTGCTCCTTGACTTTTTCAGGAAGCCTCTGTTCACAGAGGAAGGAGTGGAGAAAGAAAAACCCATCATAGAAGACGAGATCCGCATGTACATGGATGACCCGGGATGGAGGGCTTCATTCAATCTCTTCCGGAACCTTTACAGAGACATAGGCATAAATGAGGATATAGCAGGAAATCTCAGATCTATCAGGGATATCGATTACCGGCTGCTGAACGACTGTTTCGATTCGTTCTACAGGCCCGGGAACATGGCACTTGCTGTAACAGGACCCGTGGAACATGAAAAAGTGTTTGAGATAGCGGAACAGCTGGACCAGTCAGGCTCTGAAGTACCGAGATTCGAATCGGCCTCAGCTCAGGAACAGGACGGCATCATCAGGGACAGTTCACTGGACAGGATGAATCTGTCGATGCCTATGTTTGACATAGGATTCAAAGAGAGGGGATTCGCGAGATTCTCCGACATCAAGTACGAACTGCTCATGGACATGGTGCTTGACCTTATCTCTGGAGAGAGCACTGAATTCTTCCGGCAGATGTACGACTCCAACCTTCTCAGCGACAGTTTCGGATCGGGTTTTTATTCCGGAGACGAGTACCTGTGCACATACTTCGAAGGAGATTCACATGAGCCGGAGAAGGTCAGGGACATGATCCTTGACAGGATAGGGTCGCTGAAGAGGAGCGGGCTTGATCCTGAACTGTTTGAGGAGAGAGCAAGGACATCGGTGGGATCATACATCAGCATATTCGACAGCCCCGGTTCGGTGGCCGGCAGCCTGATCTCCTGCCACTTTAAAAACACATCCCTATACGATATAATTCAGCTTGTCGGAAACCCCGACATCGATGCTGCAGACAGCATGCTGAGAGACTGTTTCGACCCCTCTCAGTGTTCGCTTTCAGTAATCACACCAACCGAATCAGGAGAAAGATAGATAAAATGAGCCATGTGTCCTTTCCGGGTCTCGGACTCGAGTTCGATATCAACCGCGTCGCCTTTACCGTAGGCGGATTTGAGATCTACTGGTACGGGATCCTGATAGCTTTCGGCATGTTCATCGGAGTCATCCTCGGTCAGAAGAACGCAAAGCGCTTCGGGATAGACGAGGACAAACTCTACGATGTCATTATCTGGGGCGCGCTAGGTGCACTGCTTGGAGGAAGGTCCTTCTATGTGCTATTTGCGGATGACTATAAGATCACGAGCATATGGCAGTTCTTTAACCTGAGGGAAGGCGGCACAGCTTTCTACGGCATCCTTACAGGAGCACTGCTGACATCATTCATAGTATGCAAGCTCAATAAGACGCGCTATCTGTGCCTTCTGGATGACATCGCCCTGGGATTCCTGATAGGACAGGGCCTTGGCAGGTGGGGAAACTTCTTCAACCAGGAACTGTTCGGCACCAACACCGATCTGCCCTGGGGCATGTACAGCAACACGATAGCAAGGTACATCAGCAATAATGCCGAAAGGCTTTTCAATGACCACGGAATAGTCCTTAAGGACGGCCCGGTGCACCCTACGTTCCTGTATGAGAGCATCTGGTGCATCATCGGTGTATTCGTAATAAGTTACTTTATCAAACGCAGACAGTTCGACGGCGAGATAGGGCTGCGCTATCTGCTCTGGAACGGCATCGGAAGGGCTTTCTGCGAGTCGCTCAGGACCGACGCTCTGTTCGTCGGAAAAGTGAGGATCTCCCAGGCATTCTGCATCACGTACGCAGTGATATCTGCCATACTCCTAATCGTTATCAAGAGAAAGATCAGGAATTCCGGAGATCCCGATTACCTGAAGCCATACGCCATGACCAGAGAGTATCTCCTGGCCACCGGACAGCTGACTGAAGAACCTGCAGAGGCAGAGACTGACGGGGAAGGAGACAGTGTTTCTCCGACGGAAGAACAGGCTGAGACCGAAGAGACTCCGGAAGAAGACTGCACCAAGGCGGAACCGCAGCTGTCTGAAGAGCCTGCGGAAGACGAGACGGATGCCTCAGCAGAAGAGGTCCTGGACAGGGACGATACGCAGACACTGTGATCGATTAAAGCCGGATATCAGATGGTATCCGGCTAAATTTTGTATATTGAATGGCGGTAGCTTATGGCTAAAACAGGAAGGAAAAACACGATCGATCTGGTAAACGGACCGATATTCTCCAGTCTTATTAGGTTCGCGATACCGATCCTTTTCGGAAGCATCGTAACACAGTTCTACAATGTGGCTGACTCAATGATAGTCGGCCGTTTCATAAGTTCAGAGGCTCTGGCGGCGGTATCGGCAAGCACGCCGATAGTGAGCATCATAAACCTGTTCGCAATAGGCCTTTCGTCCGGGTCCAACGTGGTCATCGCCCAGAGAGTCGGGGCAGGGGACCGCGAAGCCCTTCAGAAGGCGGTCTCCACCGTCTCGTTCATGACGCTGACATGCTCCGTGTTCATCACCGTAGTAGGCCTAATAGTGAGCCGGCCGATGCTGGCTGTGCTTAAGACGCCGGAAGAGATAATGGATGCGTCCGCGCTGTATCTGATCATTGTGTTCCTCGGTACCACGGGAAACCTCATCTACCAGATGGGGACTGGCGCGCTGCGCGGGATGGGCGACGTCACATGGCCACTCATCTTCCTCGTTATCTGCAGCGTTCTGAACATCGTGTTCGACCTTGCGGCAGTGCTGCTCTTCGGGCTCGGGGTGGAAGGTGTCGCTGCGGCGACCGCTATCTCCCAGATCATATCCGGAGCGGGGATCATCGTGCGTCTCAACCGCGGATCATACGGGATAAAGGTCGGACTGTCCGAGATGAAGCCCGACAGGTATGAACTTGGTGAGATCGTCAGGATAGGCCTTCCAGCTGCGATCCAGAACATAGGAAATACGCTGGCAAGCATGTTCGTGCAGTCATCGGTCAACACGTTCGGCGCGACGTTCATTGCTGCAAACAGCATCGTCAATAAAGTGGACATGCTGCTGTACATCCCAGTGGACGCTCTCAGCACGGCGCTCTGCACGTTCGTAGGCCAGAACATGGGGCGCCTGCAGCTTGACAGGATAAAGAAGGGAATAAACTCGGCGATCGCGACGCTCACCGTCCTCGGAGTCGGACTGTGCGCAGCGCAGATAACCTTCAGACATGTGCTGCCGATGATCTTCAGCAAGGACAGGGCGGTACTGGACATAGCGTCAGAAGGACTGTTCATCATGGCATTCCAGTGCTTGTTCTACGGCATCGACCGCTGTCTGGTAAACGCCATGAGAGGAGCGGGGAAATCTGTCGTGCCGATGATCACGGCTCAGTTCGGGGCGTTCTCCAGGATCCCGCTTTCATACTATCTGGGCGTAAAGACAGGAGACTGGCACGGAATATTCTGGGCGATGCTCATCGCCGCTTTTCTCAGGAATACTGCCATAGCGGTCTACTACTTCTGCGGAGGATGGAGCAGAGTGGTCAGATCCTACGAGGAGAAGCATCCTGAGCTGCTGAAGGCAAAGAATGCGGCTGTCGAAACCGGGATCTGAATAAAACAAAAAAGCTGTGGTCAAAATGATCACAGCTTTTTCATATGGGGTGGATAGTGGGACTCGAACCCACGACCCCCAGGGCCACAACCTGGTACTCTAACCAACTGAGCTACATCCACCAGACGAGTCTAGAAGATTATAATACAGCCTTTTTGCAATTTCAATATCTGCGGCGGCATATTCGTTTTATTGGACATAACATGCCATTTCTGTTATATTCTTTATTTGTTGAGGGGCTGTAGCCAAGCGGCAAGGCAACGGACTTTGACTCCGTCACTCGCTGGTTCAAATCCAGCCAGCCCTGCCATTATTAAATCAGAGCCGCTGTGCGGCACAGGAGATATCGCATGAAAGTGTTCGTAACCGGAGGCCTTGGATATATCGGTTCTCACACCGTTGTCTCTCTGGCTGAAGCAGGCCACGATGTAGTCATCGCCGACGCTCTCTACAACAGCAGCGAGAGCGTTCTTGAACGTCTGGAGAAACTGACGGGAAAGAGCATTCCGTTCTACAGGATCGATATCACCGACAGGGAGGACCTGGCGAGGATATTCGACGAGCATGCCATAGACGCAGTGATCCATTTCGCCGCCTATAAGGCCGTCGGAGAATCTCAGGCAAAGCCTCTGATGTACTACAGGAACAATCTCGACGGGCTGATCACGCTCCTGGAGGTAATGAAGGAGAAAGGCGTGCACCGCCTCGTATTCAGCTCCAGCGCGACGGTTTACGGCGACCTGACTGAAAGCCCCATCCCGGAAACGGCGCCTCTGAAGGCCGAGAGCGTTTACGGTAAGACGAAGCTCATGTGCGAGGACATCATCCGCGACTGCGCTGCCACGGACAGCGAAGCGTCTTTTGCCATACTCAGGTACTTCAATCCCGTCGGCGCTCACGAGAGCGGCGTCATAGGCGAGCTTCCGAACGGCATTCCGAACAACCTGATGCCATATATAACCCAGGTGGCAAACGGCATACGCGACCACCTCACCGTATTCGGAAATGACTATGACACCCCGGACGGGACCGGCGTGAGGGACTACATCCATGTGGTAGATCTCGCTCAGGGACACGTGGCAGTCCTCAAAAAGCTGGAAGAAGAGAACGGGGTGTTCACATACAACCTCGGCTGCGGCAGAGGATATTCCGTACTTGAGATCATAAACGCGTTCGAGAGACAGAACGGAGTCAAGATAAAGTATGAGATAGGTCCCCGCAGGAGCGGAGATATCGCCACCTGCTTCTCTGATCCCACGAAGGCGGAGAAGGAACTCGGCTGGAAAGCATACAGAAATATAGATGACATGTGCAGGGATTCCTGGAGATGGCAGCAGTATGCTTCCGAACACAGTCTGTGACGATACGGTCTATTATTGACTTTTGAATCCGTCAAACATATAATCTTACCGTTGAGCGTCTGTAGCTCAGGTGGATAGAGCAACTGCCTTCTAAGCAGTGGGTCGGGGGTTCGAGT
>CACYBC010000001.1 GCA_902772615.1 uncultured Ruminococcus sp. | reverse complement strand
GATGTACCGCCAGTCTGTCAGAGAGTATCTGACAGGATAAAGTCTAACGGTTAAGACAAAAGTGGGAGGCATACAGCCGAGAACCACTGGGCTGGTACAAGCTCGTGACTTTAGTCATGAGTAGTTGACCGTATGTCTGTCCCTGATCCGGACAGGCAGCGGAAGAGTACAGATAATAAGGAAACGGCCGGAGACCTCCAGCCGTTTTTCTTATACTGAATACTATGAAAGCTTTGACTCTATACGCTTCATCACTTTGCCGAATACTTCAGGCAATCCTGTTCTGGATGTGATCTGCAGGGCAAGCTCCGCTACCGCGATACCTCCCAGAACATCGATGAAGTAGTGCTGCTTGACCAGCGTGGTGGCAGCGAACAATGTAAACGAGAAGATCCCCTGAAGCCAGGCTATCCATCTTCTGCCTCCGGTCTCTGCCTCAATACTGTATCTGAATGAGATCCAGCTGTAAAAACAGTGGAGGGAAGGAAAGGCGCGGTTCGGTGCATCCACTCCGTAAGTAAACGACAGGATCTTTATCCAGATGTTACTGTCTTCAGGCAAATCCGGCCATCTCATGGCAACGGGCCAGGCTAGGAAAACAACGAAACAGATGGCTTTTGCCAGCATATCTGCGCTGAAGTAGCGATTGCGTCTTTCCGAAGGGCCAAAGCTTGCCTGGAGGTAATAGTTCAGCCACTGGAGGAAGGACAGATAGTAGATAATAACGAACTGCGGGATGAAAGGTATTTGTCTGTCGATCTCCATATCCAGGAAAATGTATTTTTCCGGAGATACTATGAATTTCGGGATTATATAAACGAAACAGTTGAAACCGAATGTAATGAGTGACGGGATCAGCGGTACGAGCAGACCTTTGATCTGTTTTCTGGTCAGTTTGTCCATTCACGACCTTCTTCAGAATAACTTTTTTCAGTTCTTCAGTATAGAACAAAGTGCATGTAAAGTCATCACTCAGGCAGAAAAAGCGTATTTCTTCCTGAGATGATCTCAGCCGTTCCCGTTTTGAGTTCAGAATTGGTTCCCGGTAAGCAGCGTCTTTCTGTAACTGCATGCCTTTGCGTACAGCTGATCCGGGTGCAGGCATTCTCCGCGTATGGAACAGGTATACTGTCTGCTGCAGCAGTCGAAAGGCTCGGCCTTCGTCTCATAGAGGCCGAATTCATATTCCAGTATGTCTGCTGCATACAGGGATATGTACCGAGCTGCGTCTGCCTCATCCGGTGGATAGTCGAAACTGTGCCATCCTTCCGGAAGAACGCATCCGACAGCCGGTCCATTCGGGACCTCGCAATGGTCGCAAGCGGATTGTCTGACACAAACGGCAGCTGATCCTTCCTGAGGGCATGACAGCCTCAGGACCTCGACGACATCGTCTCCTTCGTTTCCGCAGATGAACAGGGAAGCCGTTGTTCCGGTTGTGTTTTCCCTGATCGAATAAGCCCTGCCGGGAATGCCTATGCGCTTTGCCCGGACATCGAGCTTTTCTGTAACTGTCGATATCAGATCAGATAGAAGCATGTTATTTGCATATACCTCTTATTACAGTTTTATGTATAGAAATAATAGCACAGAACAGCATTGCCTCAGCGCACATTTTTTATAAGATGGATGCAGAGAAGTGAGTGTTTGACTCGACATATGTCGATGATGAATAATAGTTTAAAAGACAACATGTTCGATATCGTTCGGAGGGGGAAAATGAAGAAGATAACTTATTTCTATATTAAGACATGTCCGTACTGCAAAAATGCGAACAGGGCCATTGAGGAGCTGATGGCAGAAAATGAAGCCTACAGAGCTGTTGAGTTCGAAAGGATCTGCGAAGAGGAGAATCCGGACATAGTCAAGGATTATGACTATTACTATGTTCCGTGCATGTACATAGACGGAAACAAGGTTTATGAAGCGGATCCGTCTCAGGGATACGAAGAAATAAGAGAATCTGTCAGAGGAGTACTGGAAAAGGCGCTGCAGTCCTGAAGACATACATGCCGAATCATCCAGATTCAGGACAAAAGGCAGTTGTTTTGCATGGAAGGGTAGTATATAATTGCTGTACAGCAATGCTTTAAACCGTGAAAAGGAGATAAACAGGATGTACAAGCTTTGGGAAGCGCTTAAGGAAGCAAAGAAGATGAAGTGGGTGGACCTCACTCACAGAATGAATAATGACAGCCCCTATTGGAGCGGTATACCGGAAGGTTCCGTCGAACTCAGCAAGACTGTTTTCGACTGGGGCAACCCAATGCTGGAGTGTCTAATCCAGACATTCAAGTTCCCAGGGCAGTTCGGAACACACATCGATTTCCCAGGTCACTTCATTAAGGATGCTCCGCTGTCAGAGTCATTCGGAGTGAAGGACGGAGTGTTCCCGCTCTGCGTGGTCGACGTATCGGAAAAGGTGAAAGAGTGCCCGACCTATGTCGTGACACCGGATGACATCAAGGAATATGAAGCAAAATACGGCGACATCCCGGACGGCGCTTTCGTGGCGATTCGTACCGACTGGTCAAAGAACTGGCCGGACATGGATGCACTGTCGGGTATAGCGGAAGACGGCAGCGAGAATTTCCCCGGATGGTCTCTCGACGCTCTCAAGTATATCTACGAATTCAGGAATGCTGCAGCTAACGGTCATGAGGCGCTGGATACCGATGCTTCCGTCGAGACTGCAAAAGCGGGGGATCTTGCATGCGAGCGCTATGTGCTGCAGCAGGGAAAACTGCAGGTCGAAGTGATGTGCAACCTCGATCAGGTCCCGGCAGCCGGTGCGGTGGCGTTCGTGGCCTGGCCCAATTTCGAAGGAGCAACCGGACTTCCCGTAAGGATGTGGGCGATCTGCGAATGATCTCTCCGCAGGTGATCGGAGCATAAAATACATCAGATAAATTGACAGCCGCCGGGGTGCAGATCTGATACCCCGACGGCTTTTGTATTCAGGCAGAACTGTGGTAAGGCAGAAAGAACGATAAAGATGGACAGGACCGGAAAAGTCAGAGATCTGAGATTCGTCTTCGTGCACGGGCTCTCAGGATTGGGAAGCTATGAAAAGAGATACAAGACCTTTTCCTACTGGGGCATGCTGGGAGGAGACCTGATCAGATATCTCAACAGAAAGGGATTCAGAAGCTATGCGGCATCTGTGGCTCCGGAGGGCAGTGCCTGGGACCGGGCGTGCGAACTTTATGCCCAGATAACAGGGACTCTCACTGACTACGGCAGGGAACACAGCACCAGATGCGGACACTCAAGATACGGCCCTGACTTTACAGACAGACCGCTGATCCCGGATCTCAGCAGTGACAGCAGGATAGTGCTGCTTGGGCACTCATTCGGTGGGGCAACGGTGAGACTTTTCTCGGAACTGTTTGCAAACGGTTCTCGGGAAGAGAGGGAATATGCCGGTACTGACGACATCTCGGCGCTGTTCATCGGAGGGAATGCGGATAAGATACATTCTGTCGTCACCCTGGCCGCGCCGACCAACGGCACCACTGCATACGATCTTTTCAGGGACAGCAGTTTTGACACGGCTTCCGTGCCGGTCCCAAAAGCGGATCAGAGAGTAGCAAGGGTCTTCAGTTCAAGGAGAGCGGCGCCCAGAGACGGAAGGATTGATTCGGATTATGCCGCCTATGACATGTTCATCGACAATGCAATGGAGCTGAACAGAAGGATATCGACACTTGAGGGAACATATTACTTCGCTGTGCCGTGCAGCGCTACCAAGCTGCAGTCTGATGGGACGCACAGACCGGTGAGATCCGTCATGGAACGTCTGTACAGAAGAACATCAGCGCTGATGGGTGCGTACACAGGACAGACAGCGGGAGGGTTTACGATCGATGACAGCTGGAGAGAGAACGACGGGCTGGTAAATACAGTCTCAGCCATGGCTCCGATGGGGGCACCGGTCGCTGACAGGACACAGTCCGGACCTGTCAGAGGCTGCTGGAACGTGATGCCGACGGTGTTCGGAGACCATATGTACCTGCAGGGCGGACTTCTCAAAAGGTCGAGGATAAGACCATTCTATCTTGAACTCCTTGGAAAGATCAGCTCGCTTGACTGACATGCAAAAAGAGCCTCACATCACTGTGAGGCTCTTTTCAGTTCCTGAATGATTCGGAGTAAGTGAGAAGGATCCCGGTCAGGATCTTAATGCCGTTTATGTAGTCCTCCTCGTCTATCCATTCCTTCATGCCGCTTCCCTTTTCCGGAAGGGTGCAGGAGGGACCGATGCCGATGCATCGGCTGTTTCCGCAGAGCATAGGCAGTCTTATGTCACTGCCTCCGTGATACTGATGGATGAAGTCCGTCTGCCCGGTGATCTCGGTTATATTTTTCTCGATCAGTTTAACGAACGGATGATCGTTTTCCACCATGACAGGAGTTGCTCTGAATGAGCCCTGCCGCAGTGTCCATCTGTCCGTCCATCCGGCTGATTTCATTTTTTCCGACAGATAGCTGCTGATATCCGCGAAAACGGAATCGAGAGTCATGGGGGAGAAGAATCTGCATCTCAGGCTGCATTCGGCATGCAGGGCTATGCCGCCATACCCGTAGTCGGATCTGAGAGAACCGGGGTTGAGGGAGTATGAAGGCTGTCCGGCAAATGATCCGAAACCGAACCTGTTCTTCTCTCTCATGAGTCTGTCGTATTCTTCAAGCCAGAGTACCGCCTGAGCGAGGATGAGGTTAGCGCTGATACCTTCCGAAAGGTCATCATGCATAATCCCCGGCTCACCGGTGACAGAAAGATCCAGATCCAGGACTCCCAGAGAAATGTTCTTGATCTCCGCGAAGCCGTGTCCGGTCTCGGCCGGATGCAGGTATATGGAATTCTCGCCGGTGTAGCCTTTTGCCAGAGCACTGAGCGTGCCGAAAGCGCCACCGTGCTTACCGAGGATCGACATGACAGTCAGGTCATATTCCGGTTCTTCCGTGAAATGCAGGAATGTCCTGACAGCTTCCAGCATCATGGCGACTCCGCCCTTGTCATCGGCGGCGCCAAGACCATAGATCCTGCCATCTCTGCGCTCAGCCAGAAAAGGCTCTTCAAATGAGCCCCAGCAGTCTGCGGTTTCGGTATCGATATGAGCGAACAGCATGAGTGAGGGGGAAGTGCCTTTTCCCCTGAGACGCCCGGCGACATTATATGCTGCGTCTCCGTAGGTCACGCCCGGAGGACAGTAATCTGGCAGAGTGCCGACCAGATCCTCACTTCCCATGAAAGATTCCGTCTCGAATCCCATTGAGGTCAGTTCTCTGTCGACGATCTCCTGGGCAGGCGTATCACCCGTGTCAGGACAGGGGCATTCAATTAGCGACATCAGGGTGGAGACCATCTCTTCCCTGTGTGCTTCTATGTATTCAAGTATCTTTTGATCCATCACAAACTCCCTGACACATAACTGACTCAACAGTCACGAACCTATCGCGAACAGGATCTCCGGAAGGAGCTGTTTCTTGCGGCTCAGGATACCGGGCATATCAAAGATGAGAGCGTTGATGTGGCTGTATGAAAGTTTTTTGTTCGCCTTGTAATCGGTGCACAGAAGCACGCTGTGCTCATTCAGAACGTTCGTTATCATGAGAACAGCCCAGTCGAGACCGTTTCTGACACGGACTTCCTCAAGAGCATCCAGATAGGCGCTGCTGTATTCACTGAGATCGTTCAGAGTCGTTACCTCACACTGCCCGATGCCGACTTTGACGCCTTTCTCATTGTAGGTCTTGAAGTCGGAAGTGACTGCCGTCAGAGGATCTCTGGTCTTCAGTCCTTCCGTGTTGCTGAACATGGAGAGTCCGAATTGCTCCGTGTCGACTCTGCATATGGTTGACAGCGCCGCTGCAGCCCTGACATCCGTGTCAGTCGTCGTGGGGCTCTTCAGGATCAGCGTGTCGGCTATGATGCCCGTAAGGAGGATCTTCGCGGTCTGCGGATCCGGTTCAACACCGCTGCGGCGGAAAAGCTGGTATACGATGGTGCATGTGCTTCCGAGAGGTTCGGCGTCTATGAAAATGGGAAGATCCGTTCGAACAGCGTCCAGACGATGGTGGTCTATTATCTCCACCACAGACGCTGTCTCTATGCCGCGTATGCTCTGACCCGGTTCATTGTGGTCGACAAGGATGACTTTGTGCCGCGGAGTGTTCAGGAAACATCTTCTCGTAACATACCCCGCATATCCGTCATCGTCGAAGACGGCGATGCCGCGCTTGGAGGAGGAGTAGAAGACCGATTTGGCGTCCTCGAAGAGATCATCCGTACTGAAAGGCTCAGCCTGATCCCTCATAAGCTCTCTGATCGAGGGGATCCTTGAGATGGTATCCTCTTCTGACAGGTGCAGCAGCATCCAGGAGGCTATGTCGTCGACCGTTATGAGCCCGGCAAACGTATCCCCGTCGAATACGGGAGTTGCGGAGGGGTTGTGTATGTTGTAGGAATCGGCGAGGTCATTCAGGGAACCGGACACATCCACTTTGGCGGAATGCGTGAGCATGACGTCGCTGACTTTCGGATAAATGTCGCGTTTGTACGGAGGCGGAGTGATGTCAAGGGAACTGAGTATCCGTTTTGCGCTCTCGCTCAGATGACCGGGACGCACCGGGATATAGCTGTTGTCCGGATCGGTCGTATTCTTGAGCACAGCATATGCGGCAGCACTGCAAACGCTGTCCAGATCAGGATTCCTGTGGCCGGTTATGTAGATCTTATCCATCTGTCGGTCTCCTTTTTGATCAGTGATGTTTCATAATGGAAAGGAGTTTTCTGTATATGGGGATGATCTGTGCTTCTTCTGTCTCTGCCGTTATCTGCGCTTCGGTCCTCCATCCCACTGCCGAGTTCTCGTCCTGTTTGATCTTGAGGGGAAGGGAAGGATCCGCTTCAAAGAGATATGTGAGATTGAAATGAAGGTGCGGTGAGACTATTGCCGAGTTTTTGATATGGGCAGCGACGTTGAGTACTTCCAGAGAGACCGG